>CAZUPX010001092.1:0-2936 GCA_964622155.1 uncultured Planctomycetaceae bacterium
CGTCGGCAACCAGTTTCAGGTCGCCGCCGACCTCCATCGCGGCCTCGACGTGGGTGACTTCGCCGGGTGTGTATTGACTTTGGAGGGCGTAGCGAGTGGCATCGTCGGCCAATACCCCGGCGGCGGCAGCGAACAACACACCTAGGGCAACAAACAGTCGAAGCAGTCGGCTGGAATCCATTCGCATGGCCCCCGGAACGCGGCATGTGATTTGCTAACTATATCTCGGCGGTCGACCGACGCCGGTGGCGCGGGTGACATTAGTAGCGTTGAGTTGGGTACAGGTACAGATCACTCGCAGCCTCCGTGGGTCAATCCGGGCAGATTGAGTCGCTTGAAGCCGTGTAACGGGTCGGATCAGACCGACTGGCCGATTGTGCACGAGTTGGCGGGTTTTGGTATAAAACTAGGAGCCGGTGAGGGTTGGGGCCAGGGGGCCGTGTGACCAGCGATTTCCGCGAAATGTGGGTAGCGGCGCGAACATATTTCGACCGTTTGGGACTTTCTTACGTATTGATAAATGACTAATCGGGCTGGTTTGTAAGAACGCCAGCCTGGAGTTTGCTTGACCTACTCCATTTGGGGGTTGCTCAAGCTCCTTTCGACACGGCCCAATAGGGGCTTGTGAAGACACGAAGTCGATCACGTCGGGGCGAGGAGTCGCACGGAACACCGCCGAGATCAGCATTGTGGAGAGGTGTCTGATGCACGCTGATTATCGCAATCCCGTCATTCGCCAGCTACGCGACCAGCAGGTTCGTTACGCTCCGCGCGAGAAGAAGATCGAGCAGGTCAATCGCACCGAAAAGCTCTTGGCCGAACTGGATCCGCAGCGGACGTACACCTACGAGTATCTCTGTTTCCGCATCACCGATTACCGGCCCGAGTCGTTCCCGCAACTGAAGGTGTCGGGACGCGATGCCGGTCACGATTTGCGATTGCTCGTGGAGGATTTGTCCGACGCCGCCGAAGTGCCGGCCAACAAGGCGGGCGAGCGGGTGATGACAGTCGAAGAACTGAGCAAGTTGTTCAAGGTCTCCACGAAAACTATCTCACGCTGGCGCCAGCAGGGACTGGTCAGCCGCCGGTTCGTGTTTGACGGCCGCAAGCGGGTCGGATTCTTGAAGAGCTCGGTGGATCGTTTCGTGTCGCGCAATGAGGATCGCGTGCGACGCGGTGCGCGGTTCAGCCAACTGACGGCCGAACAGCGCGACGAAATCATCGACCGGGCGCGCCGCCTGGCGCGCGCCGGCGGTAACCTGGCCGAAGTCACCAGACGCGTGGCCAAGCGCATGGGACGCAGCGTGGAAACGATCCGCTACACCCTCAAGCAGTTCGATCAGGAGCATCCCGGCCTGGCGATCTTCCCGAATCACACCGGACCGCTGGGTGAGGAGGATAAGAAGCGGATCTATCAGCAATATCGCCGCGGCGCCTCGGCCGAAACGCTGGCACAGCGGTATCACCGCACCAAGACAAGCATGTACCGCATCATCAACGAGATGCGGGCAGGGCGGATCATGGAGCTGCCACTGGACTTCATCCCCAATCCGATGTTCGGCCGTGCTAGCGCCGAGCGGACGACTATGACCGACATGCCGCCCAGCGAAACTCCGCTGAAGAAGACGCGGCTGCCGTCGGGCTTGCCGCCTTACCTGGCGAGCTTGTACGAGGTGCCGCTGTTGACCCGCGAGCAAGAGGCGCATGTGTTCCGCAAGTTCAATTACTTGAAACACAAGGCTTCCAAATTGCGCGGCCAACTGGACCCCGTCCGGGCCACGCGCGGAGTCATGGACCAGATCGAATCGCTGTATGAGCAGGCTGTGGCCCTGAAGAACCAGATTGTTCGGGCCAACCTGCGATTGGTGGTTTCGATCGCGAAGCGGCACGTTGGAATGGGCGACAATTTCTTCGAGCTGGTGAGCGACGGCAACATGTCGTTGATTCGCGCGGTCGAGAAGTTCGACTTCGCGCGCGGCAACAAGTTCAGCACGTATGCTAGCTGGGCTATCATGAAGAACTTTGCCCGCACAATTCCGGACGAGCATCGTCATCGAGATCGCTTCCGGACGAGCCATTCGGAGATGTTTTCCAGCACCGAGGAACATCGCTCCGACCAGTACGAGCAGGAGAGTGCTCAGCGGCAGCGAGAGTCTCAAGTCGGACGGATCTTGGAGCGGCTTGACGAGCGCGAGCAGAAGATTATCATTAGTCGCTTCGGACTCGAGCACGGTCACGAGCCGCAAACCCTCAAGGAAGTTGGCGCAGAAATGGGCGTCACCAAGGAGCGGATCCGCCAGATCGAGGCCCGAGCATTGAGCAAGCTGCGGGTCGCGGCCCAGGAAGAGAAGATCGACGTTCCAGGGCCCGGCTAAGCTGGTAAGCGAGTTGTTGAACGATAAACGAGCCGAAACGGCGGACCCGAACCATCGGGCCGTCGTGACGCTCTTTTCTATGGCGCCCCAAGCTAGGGGATCGAGCCCACAGGAGGCTCAGGCGACGGCAGCGTTCTCGTAGATTTGGATTCGTAATTTTGGTCGTCGAGACGTTGCCACAGCGTCGTCCGCTGGAAATCTCCACCGCAGGCTGCCAGGGGTTCGATTTGCCCCCTGGTGCAGTGCGCCGGTTGGGGCAGCGCACTCGTGTTTTTACGGGTGGCGATCGCATTTGACGATTGCGAAACACCCCATATTGCAGAAATACGTACGTTCGTTATATTTAGTGGTTTTCGTGGGGACTTGAGGGCTAGCGTAGCTCAATTGGCAGAGCAGCTGATTTGTAATCAGCAGGTTGTGGGTTCAAGTCCCTCCGCTAGCTTGCCGGCGCGGATGGATGGACTCGAGCGTGCGGCGTAAGTCTGCTCTGCGGCACGATAATCGGGGGATTGGCCCGAGCTCGCCATGCGCACCGGGGCGAGTGGAATAGGGGGGTTTCCC
>CAZUPX010001093.1:0-3566 GCA_964622155.1 uncultured Planctomycetaceae bacterium
GGCGCTACGAGACGGCTAATGCGTTTGCCGCGGACCTGTTGCACTATATGCACGACGAACCGGTGCTGGCTTGCCCGCCTTCGGCGACGTACCGTTTTGGCAAGTTCGCCCGCCGTAACCGTGTGGCCATCACGACGGCGACGCTGGTCGCGGCAGCGCTCGTAGTGGGAACGATCGTCAGCACGTGGCAGGCGATCCGCGCCGAAGCGGCCCGCGCGGCCGAAGCCGAACAGCGGCAGATTGCCGAAGACCAGCGGAAAGTTGCTGAACGAGAGCGGAGCGAAGCGGAGAAGCAACGCGAACTGGCCGAGGCGAACTACCAAAAGGCCCGCAAGGCCGTCGATGATTACTTCACATTGGTCAGCGAGAGCACGCTGTTTGAAGTCCCAGGCCTGCAACCGCTGCGCCGGGACCTCCTCGAAGCAGCGCTTGAGTTCTACGAAGGGGCCGCACTGGAGCGAGCCAGCGACCCTACAGTCCTGATCGACGTGGCCGCAACACATCTCAGAATAAGCTCGATTTACCTCGCGCTCGATCGGGCTGACGACTTCATCGCCGCCATTCGCCGCGCCCTGGACGTCATTGACCGACTACGTCGCGAACATCCAGACGCCGGCGACCACGAGCGCAAGCTGGCTGGATTCTGGAAAGGGCAGCGCTGGACGCAGGCCGGCATGGACCCGCCCCGCGACGGCCTGGGGGCCCTTCAGACCGGATTTCGATTCGAGAAAACCTGGCAGCAACTCGCCGAAAAGTATCCGTCGGACGTCGCCTTTCAAAGTGACCTTAGCTACGTGCAGTCTTTGATCGGCGTCGGGTTCACGTTGAGCGGACGCCTCAAAGAGGGGACCGCGTATTTCCGCAAAACACTTGCAACCGCTGAACAGGTTGTCAATGAAGCTCCAAATGAGCCCCAGTATCGATCCGATCTGGCGACAGCTATGCAAATGCTAGTCGGCAACCTGATCAAAGCGGGTGACGACCCGGACGAAGCGTTGAAGTTGACGCGCCGGGCAGTGCAACTACGGACCGCCCTGGTGGTCGAGTTCCCCAGTAACCCCGCCTACCGTGCAGAGTTTGCAGAGTGTCTTGTACAAACCGCGAAGGACGAGCCCCAGGTGGCCCAAGAATCGCTCCGGCGAGCGGTGGAACTGAACGAATCATTGATCCGAGAGTTCCCCGACCACCAACCTTATATGCGCTCTTGGCGCAGGGCCTTAATCCGCCTGGCATCCTTAAACCGTTTCATGAACGACGCTTCCCAGGTCGAAGCCATAATCCAAGAGGTCGCCGATGCGTTTTTGGCGCAAATCAAAATGCGACCCAAAGATCGGCACCTGCGCGAAGAACTTGCCAACTACTATATTCAAGCCGCCAATGAACAAGCAGGCTTCACGGATTTGGCAGAGCGGCTGCATCGCTGCGCCGCGGCACTGACCGAGGCGCTGGTCGTTGAATTCCCCGACGATCGAAGTGTCGAGCGAGCTGTGTTGTTTCACAGATACGCGGCCGGAGATGTGTGGGGCAGCGGCCAGACGGACGAGGCTGCCAAGCACTATAAGGCCGCCGTCGCGATCCTCGAAAAACGGGCCCGCAACTACCCAGCGCAGCCGGTCAACGCGCGTCTCTTTGGCCTTGTGGCTATCCACCTGGCGAGGATCATGGCATACGGTGCCCAAACGATAGACGGTCAAGAAACCTGCCGTCTGTGCCTTCGCGCGACCGAGATTCTGGACGGCCCGCTGAAGGAGGATCCGATACGGCGAGCGTTCCTGGCCGTTGCGGTACGTGCCTACGGCGAACGATTGCTGAAGGAACCCGAACGCGTTCCAGAGGCGGAACAAATGATAAGGTGGTCGACCCCCATCGTCGAACAAACGATCAAGGACGTCGCCCTTCTTGACAAGCTGACCGCGGATCACCTTGCCCCGTTGGAGGATCGACACTTGGCGGCCGAGACCCAACGGTGGCTGGCCAAGATTCTTACTTGGACGAGTCGTCCCGCCCAGGCCGAGGAGATGTGGCTCCGTGCGATCCACTCATATGAGGCCATTGCGAACGATCATGCTGACCAACAGGCCATGGTCCAACATGTGCTCCATGATTATGCGCAGGATTTGGGCGTGCGTGTCAAACAGCTTGTGAAAAACGGCAAGCCCGACGAGGCACAGTCAATCCTTCGACGCCTCATCACCAACTATGAGAAGTTGGTCGCCGACTCTCCCGCCGATCCTCAGCACCGCGAAATTCTGGGCCACACTACCCGTCAATTGGGCGATCTGTTGACACGCGTCGGTCAACGCGAAGAGGCCGCAAAAGCATTTCTCGAAAGTCTTACGATCTTCGACAAGTTAGCCGTCGATTTCCCCTCCAAGGACAGCTACCGCATGGAAGTTGGCCACATCCTGTGGCAACTGGGATACCTCGCCTCGACGGCCGGACGGCACGACGAGGCGGAAAAGAGTCATCGCCGGGCTCTGGCCGTTTTCGAAAAGCTGGCCGTCGACGTCCCGACCAACGCCTTCTACCGGTTCGAGCAAGGCTTCAGTAACTGGAACCTCGGCGGGGAACTGAAGGCCATCGGCCGACTGCACGACGCGGAAGGCCCGTTGCAGGAAGCAGTCGTGGTCTATGCCAAGCTGACCGCCGACTTTCCGGATAACCGCGAGTATCGAGCCCGGCTGTCCCGAGGCTACTTTGCGCTGATCGACGTCCTGCTGCCGCAAGGCAAGCACGCCGAGGCGGAAGAGACGATTCGAAAGGCGATCGACGAATTTGACAAGTTGGCCGCGGCCCACCCCGCGGTGCCGGACTACCACAGGTCGCGGGCCGTCTTCCAACGTCAATTGGCTCAACGGCAGGCGACGGACAAACGCATCGAGGAGGCCGAAAAGAGCTATCTCGAAGCGATCAGCTCCTACGAGAAGATCATCGCCGCGTTTCCTCAATACGAGGACTTGTGGCAGGTCTACGACGGATTGGCTCAAGCGCTGGCCGCCAGCAACCGACCGCGCGAGGCCGACGAGGCCCGTCGAAAAATGGTGGAGCTTGCTCCGAACAACGCGGGCGCGCTCAACAACCTGGCCTGGGGATTCGCCACGGCGGCAGACTCCAACGCGCGCAACGCGAGCCTGGCCGTGGAACTGGCCAGAAGGGGGATCGAGCTGGATCCTAAGAACGATCAGCTCTCCAACACCTTGGGCGTCGCATACTATCGCGCGGGAAACTGGCAAGACGCGATCGAGTGGCTGGAGAAATCGATGGAGCTTCGCAGCGGCGGCGACAGCTTTGATTGGTTCTTCCTGGCCATGGCCCATTGGCAACTGAACAACAAAGACGAAGCTCGCAAGTGGTATGCCAAGGCCGTCGAGTGGATGGACTCGAACAAGCCGCACGACCCACAACTAGTGCGGTTCCGGACGGAGGCAGAGGAGTTGTTGGGGGTGAAAGAACAGAACGATCAGTAGGTCAGGCATTTGCCTGACAGGCATCGCTGAACGAGCTTCATGTCAGGCAAATGCCTGACCTACATAGCCCCCCGTCCTCACATCGTCATTAACTACACC
>CAZUPX010001094.1:0-4693 GCA_964622155.1 uncultured Planctomycetaceae bacterium
TTACAGGGGACAGGTTACAGCCCGACGGAACGCGCCTCGTCCTACCGCCAACAGCCTTCTTCTCTTGTATCTGCGCGCGGCGGACACAATAATTGTCGTTGGCGATACGTTCGTCGGTAGCGGCTGCTAGGGAGGGCCCCATGCGACGATCTTGGTATCTGTTGTGGTCAGCGGCGTTGATTTTCGGTTGGGCCTTGTGCGCGGCGCCCGCCGGCGCGCAGTTTCATCAACAGCGCTCGCAAGCACCGCGTCCGGCGACGCCCGACGTTCGCCACTTTGTCACGCGTACTCAGTCGAGCTCGCCCCAGGCTTCGGCTCCCAAGCACGCGACGTCCGAAAGTCCGACCGCCCCATCGGGCACGCCACATCACCATCACCACGGCTCATCGTCGCGCTGCGATTTCGCGTCGATGCCGTGGCTGTTTTGGGGCAGCGGCTATCCTGTGATTTGGAGCGGAGCCTACGTGCCGGTGTATGTGCCTGTCTGGCCGGCTGCCGGATTTGGCGTGGCTGGGGGCAATAACGTCGTCGCGCCGGCGCCGCGGCCTGCCGACGCGGTCAATAACCTGCCGGCCCCCGCGAAATCCGACATCAAGCCGACCAACGCGGCCGGAAAGGCTCGCAGCGGCAAATTTATCAGCTACGGCGACGCCAACTTTGGCAAACAGAAGTACTTGGCCGCGCTCGATCGTTACAAGACAGCAGGCAAGACGGCCGACGATTTGCCGGAGCCGCTGTTTCGTCAGGGATTTGCCCTGGTGGCGCTGGGCCAATACGCAAGCGCCGCCAAGGCGTTTCGCCGTGCGCTGCGAATCGAGTCCGACTGGTCCGCACCGCCGTTCCAGTTGAAAGATCTTTACCGAAACGATCGGCTTGCCAAAACCGCGCACCAGGAGAGCCTGGCCAAGGCGGTTGAAGCCAATCCGTTCGACTCGGACCTGCTGGTGGTGCTGGCGATGATGCTGTACTTCGACGGCCAGCCCGATCGCGCCGGATTGTTCTTCGGCCGCGCGGCGCAACTGGGCGGGAATGAAGACGGTCTGCTCAACGGTTTCATGCCACGACCCGCGCCGGCCGGCGCGCCGCGTCAAGAAAATCCGCGCGGCGGCAAGATCGTGTTCTAATACTGCGACATCGCTAATTTGTTGGGTGGCACGGGCATTTTGCCCGTGTCCGGCGCTTGCACTGGCGACACGCCAGTGCCACCCACCACCTGTCAATTAAGCGCTGTCTCACCACTGGTGCAGTCAGGCTGCTTCCAGATCGGCCGCAGCCTCGCCGCTGGCGACGGCCTTGTTTTCCCAGGTCTCGGTCCACAGACAGCCGGCCCAGGAGAAGCCGACGCCGAAACCGGCCAGGCAGCAGCGCGTGCCGCGGCGCAGGCGGCCGCTTGAGCGCAGGTCGTGCATAATGATGGGAATGGTACTCGACACCGTGTTGCCGTAGTCGCGCAGCACGGTGGGCATCCGTGCCTCGTCCAGGTGCATTTCTTGCCGCAACACTTCGAGCAGCTTGTGTGTGGCCTGGTGGACCAGAAACACCTCGATCTCGGACTCCTTCACCTGGCCCTCGGCCAATACACGCTCGACCATCCGCGGCACGGTGTCGAGCGTGAGTTGGATCAATCCGGGCCCATCCATGTACAGTTTGCTCTCCCATCGCCACTTGGCGCGCGGTTGAAGCGCGTGCTCGGGAGGGCGGGCGCCACCGGTGTTAACCATCAAGGTGTCACCGGCGCTGCCGTCGGTGCCAAAGGCGAAGTTGGAAATCGACTGGGTGTCGGAAGCCTCAATCAGCGTGGCTGCCGCACCGTCGCCAAAGATCGTGCGCAGCGAGCGATCTTCCGGATGGATGTACTTGGAATAGGTTTCGGCCGTAACCAGGAGAATCCGCTTGGCGGCGCCTGAGCGAATCAAGCCGTCAGCCAACGACAGTCCATACACAAAGCCCGAGCAGCCCAGATTGAAATCAAGCGCACCAGCCGAGGTCGACAGTCCAAGCCGGCTTTGCATGAGGCAGGAGGTCGTGGGCAACGGATAGTCGGGCGTCTGCGTGCACAACAAGAGAAAGTCGATCGTGCTGCGGTCGATCGCGTGCTGGACTAACAGCTTCTCGGCGGCCGCCACGCCCAGGTCCGAGGCGCACTCGTCGGCCGCAGCGATGTGCCGACTCCAAACGCCGGTCTTGCTGAAGATCAGGTCAAGATCCCACTTCGGAAACAGCGCCGCCAGGTCGTCGTTGGTCTCGACCTTCTCGGGCAAATGAATCGCGATGGGACCGATTGCCGCATATTTCACGGCCGCGAACCTCTCGAAGCGCACCAAAGCGCCGACGGTGTCCGGCGCAACCAATTGTCCAAACAAAGAATGATACAGCACGGGCGCTCGCCAAGGCCAGAGCGCTGGGCGGCTGGACCTTCTGTCCGATCGTCACAAACGAAGCGCCGCGTGGGTTTTTCGCCGTGGAAGGGCTGGAGTCCGGGGCGATCCTGATCGTTTGTTTTTCATGGCCGGTCCAGGGCACCAAGGCACCAACCGCTTTGGCCGCGTGGTCTTGACACGATTCGAGCCGCTCGGGTAGCCTCACGCCCCCGATAAGGTACATGCCATGAAATGTCGAGCATGCTGGTCCGATTCTGCAAGGGTGGCGCGGTTGCCCTCCTGGAAGGCGCTTTTGGCGCGGTGCCTGTTGCTGGAACCGATGCGGTGTGGCCACTGCTTCCATCTGTTCTTCGTTCCGTCTTGGACGGTCAAGAAAGATGGACCTGTGATCCGGATCGACAGCATGGACACGCACGCGCTCGAACACAAGCCACACGTCGATTTCGCGCGTCCGCAGCGCCACGACGAGCGTCCACGTCGCGCTGCCTGAACGGGAGCGCACGTTCACGCCGTGCTGACCTCGGCCATCCGCAGCTTGATGGCCGCCAACGTGGCGATCGCCGCGATGAGATAGACCAACGAAGTCGACATGGCTATGCCGGCCACGCCGAACCAGCGCATCAGCACGAGGTCTCCCACAATGTTCAATGCCAGGTTGAGCGCTCCGACGCGAAGGATGATCTGCTGACTGTCCAACGCCGAAAGCACCCGGAATCCGAGCATCACCAGCACGTAAAACGGAATTTGCAGCGCCAGCCAGGCCTGCACCTGTGCGGCGGCATGGGTGGCGTCGGCGGTGAACTTGCCCCGCTCGAAGAGCAGCCGGATGATCGGCTCCGCGCCTAGCGCGATAATGGCCGCGCATGGGATCGACACCACGAGAATCACGAGCGAGTAAACGCGCATCGTACGGCGCGCGCCCTCCCATTGGCCGGCGGTGATCAATCGCGAAAAGCGCGGAAACAGCACCGTGCTCAGGCTGATCGCCACAATGCCCAACAGGAGCGAGACGATCTTGTTGCCGTAGTTGAGAATCGACACGTTGCCCGTGCCCAGGCTGGCGGCCATCGACTGATCGACAACCACTGAGCTGCTGATTAGCATTGAGCCAACGGCCACCGGCAGAAAGCGAGACGCAACGAGGCGCAGGTTTTCGTCGAATCCGTGCCGTCCCGGCCACGGCAGCAATCGATTTCCGTACGCTGCGCACCCCAGCGCCACGCACTCGATCACAAATCCCAACAGTGTTCCGCCGGCCAACGCGTAGATGCCGAACCGATCGTACAGCGTCCAGAACGTTGCCGCAGTGGCCGTCGGCACGGCCAAAGGGGCGACCGCCGACATCACGAAACGATCATTTGCGTTGAGCACGGCGGAGAACACGGCCGACAGGCCGCTGGCCACCAGCACGCCCACGACGACATACAACAGTGACTGGGCCAGCGCCACCAAGAGTCCGGAATTGGCCGCCAGCGCGCCGCCGGCAAGTCGTCGCGCCGCGGCGGCACCCTGTCGCTCCAAAACCCGAATGTACGTAGGTATGAATGCGGGCGCGAAGGAACTGGCCAGCACCGTCACACCGAAAGACGGGACGAGAAACGCAACGAGAAACGCGTCCAGCGTGTCGCCGGCGCCATAGACGTCGGCCACAAGCAGGTCCTTGATGAACGCCACCAGCTTCACCAGCACCGTCGCCGTGCCCAGCATCGCCGCACTGGCCAGGATGCGCCGGTGGCTCGCAGCCGATAAGAGTGCCGGATCGGGATTTGCGGCCAGCGAATCGAGCATATCTAACACACAGCGTGCGAATGGGCACTGTCAGCCACTGGTGCCGGCCACGCGGCCCCACGACCGATTGTAGTTGGCGCGTCGCTCGGCCGGCAGAGCGACGCGGTGTGCGGGCCTTGTGTTTCGCCGCCATGGGCCGACAATAGCCGAAACCGCCCCCTACCCTGCCGCTGCCCCCCAAGCAATAAATCGACCTTCGTCGCCGGATCGATGGCATCCTTGATTCGAATTTGTCACGTCCAGCATCAGCCGCTCATGGCCGGGGTGCAGCGCTCGATGCTCGAAGTCTTCAAGCAGCTCGACCGCACGCGCTACGATATTCACGTCGTGTGTAAAGAGGCCGGGCCGTTGACGCAGGAACTGGCGCGGCTGCGGATCCCAGTCGACTACGCACCCAGCCTGAATCGGGGATTGAGCTTGTTTCGCGACTGGCGAGCCTACCGCGAATTGCGTGCGATCTTCAAGCGGCACCAATTTCAGATCGTCCACACCCACGGCACCAAGCCGGGCCTGGTGGGTCGCAT
>CAZUPX010001095.1:0-2639 GCA_964622155.1 uncultured Planctomycetaceae bacterium
CCAATGGCGCGCGCGGGACAGAGGGCCGTGAGCCACTTGGGGCGAAGCCAAAATGTCGATTCGACGATCGCTGTTGCCGGCCGCCGGAATTGCCTGGTTGCTCGCCCTTTTCAGCACGTCCGGCCTGGCCTGGGGTGCCCCGCCAACTGCCGACCAGCGTACACAGGTTCGTAGCGCCGAAGCGGCTTTGAAGAAGGCGGCCAATCTTTATCGATCAAAGAAATTCGCGGAAGCGGGCGAGGCAGTCAAGGACGCGCAAGAGATCCTTGAGCGGCTTGGCGACGAAGCGTCGCGCGAAGTGAGGGCGCTCGTGGCGCCTGTGCATAAGCAACTGGCCAAAGCACGCCAGTTGTTAACCGTTGAGGGCATTGAGCTTCCGCCCGTCAAGACGCCGACCAAGTCTGGCCGCGCCGACGGCGTGAGCTTCACGCGCCAGGTGGCGCCTTTGCTTGTAGCCAAATGCGGCGCCTGTCACGTGCAACGCGCGCGCGGCGAATTGAGCATGGCTACTTACACGGCGCTCGCGAAGGGTTCGAAAAATGGCCCGGTCATCAGCGCCGGCGACGCACAGGGCAGCCGGATCGTCGAAGTGATCGCCACCGGCGAAATGCCGAAAGGCGGTGGCAAGGTCAGTGCCGACGAGTTGACCCTGCTGTCGATGTGGATCGCCGGCGGAGCGAAGTTCGACGGTGCCGATTCGGCCGCGCCATTGACCAGTTTCGCCCCGACTGACGACAAGACCAAGGACTCGGCCTCGCCGAGGCTGGCCGTCGTGGCAGCCACGGGCCGCGAGGAAGTGCAGTTCGCGCGCGACGTCGCCCCCCTGCTCGTCGCCCATTGCATCGAGTGCCACGGCGACCGCAACCCGCGAAACAACTTCTCGGTGGGCAAGTTCAACGGCCTGCTGCGGGGTGGCGACGAGGGACCGGCGCTGGCGCCCGGAAAAAGCGACGAGAGCTTATTGATTCAAAAACTTCGCGGCACGTCCGATCCCCGCATGCCGTTCAATCGCGACCCCCTACCCGGCGACGCGATCGCGAAAATCGCCAAATGGATCGACCTGGGGGCGAAGTTCGACGGTCCCGATCCGGCGTCGCCCCTGGAAGAGGTCATCGCCCTGACGGCGGCCCGTCGCTCGACGCACGACGAGCTGACAAAGACCCGCGCCCAACTGGCCGCCAAAAACTGGCGCCTGATCCTACCCGACGCGCCGGCCAATCACGAAGAAACGGCCAACGTGCTCGTGTATGGCGGGGTCAGCCCCGAAGTGTTGGCCGACGTGGGCCGCGTGGCCGATCAGGAAGCCGGGCGGCTGCGAAAGTTCTTCAAGCTGCCGTCCGACGAACCGCTGATCAAGGGCCGGCTCACGCTGTTTGTGTTCGACAAGCGCTACGACTACGGCGAAGTGGGCACGATGCTCGAAGATCGTGAAATCCCCTCCACCTGGCGCGGACACTGGCGCTATACGGGCGTCGACGCCTACGGCTGCCTGCTGTTGTCTGGCGATCACGTTTCGCCGGGAGTGGTGGCTCAGGTAATGGCCGGTGCCTACGTGGCCAGCCTGGGGAAAATCCCGCGTTGGTTCTCCGAGGGAACCGCGCGAGCCCTGGCCGCCAGGGTCGATGCGAAAGACCCGCGCGTCAAGCTGTGGGACGAGCAGGTGCCGCGGATCGCCGGCGCCAGCGAAAAGCCCGACGGATTTTTGACGTCCGCCCTGCCGCCGGAAGACAACGACATCCTCAGCTACAGCTTCGCGAAGTACCTGATGACCACCAGCGGAAAGTACGCCGCGCTGGTCGCCGCCTTGCAGCAGGGCGCCGCCTTCGACACGGCGTTTACCAAGAATTTTGCCGCGACGCCGGCGCAGGTCACCGCGCAGTGGTCGGCCAAGGCGGTGAAGCGAAAGGGATAGTGGTGATTAGTGGTTCGCGACAAGTTCCCAGCGCGGGTGCCATGCCCGCGCCTCGCGGGCATGCGTCACGGCGCCCTGCAGCGGTCTCGGACCCTCATCGTAAAGGTCAGCATGGCCGCGAAGCGCGGCCATGGCACCCAACCTGAAGGCCAGACCGTTACCGAAGTTCTAACCCCTAATCCCTAACCCCTGATATCCACCAGTGCATTCAAGCTGCCGGATCGAAAACCTTCCAGGTCGAGCGTCACGTACTTGAAGCCCAACGACTTCAGACGCATTACCAGGGCCTCTCGCACCGGTTGCTCGCAGAGTTTCGCCAGTGCCTCGATCGGGACTTCCAGGCGGGCGACGTCCCCTTTGTGATAACGGACGCGAACCGTCCGCAGTCCCTGCTCGCGCAAAAACTGTTCGGCCTGGTCGATCATCGCCAGCCGCTCGGGCGTGACCTCTTCGCCGTACGCCACGCGGCTGCTCAGGCACGGCGTGGCCGGCTTGTCCCACGTCGGCAGGCCCCACAGAGTAGCCAACGCCCGCACGTCGGCCTTGTTGAAACCGCACTCGGCCAACGGGCTGGCCACGCGGTGCTCGCCGGCCGCCTTCATGCCCGGTCGATAGTCGCCCAGGTCGTCCACGTTGGCGCCGTTGACGATCACCTTGCAGCCCAGTCGGCCGGCCAGCGATTCGAGCTGCGTGTACAGCTCGGTCTTGCAGTGGTAGCAGCGGTCGG
>CAZUPX010001096.1:0-7225 GCA_964622155.1 uncultured Planctomycetaceae bacterium
GCAGCGGGCGTTCGAGCTCAACAAGCTGGAAATCGACTCCATCTATTACGCGCTCCGCGAACGTTACGACTCCGGCAAGGGGCTGGACGAGGCCAGCTTTGGTTATTCGAGTGGCCTGTTTGCCACGCTCGACGCCGACCACAACGGCATGATCGATCAGGCCGAGGCGGCAGCGCTCATCGATGCGCGAGGCGACTTGCGACTCAAATTGAACTTGGGGAGAGTTGCCGATGAGCAGCCGAAGCCGCTGGTCGAAGTGCAATCTCTGAGCGACGACCTGAAGGCCACCGGTGCTGGGATTCATGAGGAACCCGGCCGGCTGATCATTGACCTGGCCGGGGGCGAGTTGGAAGTAGCCGTTGTCGATTCAGTGCCGTCGACCAAACCCGAATCTGAAAAGTCAGAGGAAGCGGTGAAACCACGCCCATTCAGTAGCCTGCAAATTCAGGTCCGCGCAGGCGACGCCGAGGACGCGTTGTTCAGTTGGTGCGACGCCGACCACGACAGTCGGCTCACGCTGCGCGAAATTCAGAGCGCGGGCCAGCGCGTTGCGCGGCTCGATGCCAGCGGCGATGGCACCGTGACCGCGGCCGAGGTTCCCGATCGACTGGCGTGCACAATCCTACGCGGACCGGGGGGCGACATGATGCCGCGCGGATTGTACGCCGCGCAGCGACGTGCGCCCGATAACGCTCCGCGATGGTTGACGGCCATGGACACCAACGGTGATGGCGAGATTACGCCGCGCGAGTTTCTGGGCAACGCGAAACAGTTCTCCGACTTAGACTTGAACTCCGACGGTTATCTGGATGCCAGCGAGGCCGCCCGTGCCGCCGCCGCAGTGCCCGACGTGGGCACACCGTCGAAAGATTGAAACGTCGTGCCTGCGCGAAAGTGCCGAATAGACCGGCCATGCGTGTCGCAAGGGCAGGCTTCAAGGCTGGCTACTTTGCCCGGGTGGGCCCGACACGCTACCATGTAAGTGGAGCCGCCGCCAGCGGCTCGTTTCGCACTGGAAGAGGCACTCGCGCATGCCGCGCCGCAGCTTGTGGTTGATTCTGATCGTGACCGGCGTTTCGCTCGCCTGTTATGCGCGGGCCGAGCGAAATCCATACGGCCGTTGGCTCTCCGAAGTCATGGATACGATCGACCGGCAGTACATCGAGCCGGTCGACGATCAAAAGCTATTCGAGGAGGCCGTGCGCGGCATCGTCAGCCGGCTGGACGACTATTCATCATTTCTGCCGCGCAAAGAGAAGAGCGAGTTTGAAGAAACGCTCGATCAACAATACGGCGGCATCGGCGTCGAGCTGTCGGCCGACGGACCGCCGGATCAACTGCTGGTCATGAACTCGCGCGTCGGCGCGCCCGCATACAAGGCGGGTATCCATGCCGGCGACACGATCGTGGCCATCGACGGACACAACACCAAGGATTACAAGGTCGACGATGCCCGGCGGCTGCTGCGCGGACAGCCCGGAACGCCGGTCGACGTCCTGGTGCGCCGACCCGGACAGGAGAAGGAGCTCGCATTTCACATGGTGCGGGCATTGATCCGCATCGATTCGGTGTTGGGCGACCTGCGGCAGGAGGACGGCGCCTGGAACTTCTTTCTGCCCGGCGGCGACCGCATCGGCTATGTGCGGATCAACTCGTTCGGCGAGTCGACGATCGAGGAATTCGAGGACGCCATGAGCTGGCTGGCCCAGCGGCAATGCCGAGGCGCGATCATCGACATGCGCAACAATCCGGGCGGGCTGCTGACCGCGGCGGAGCGGATTTGCGACCTGTTTATTCCCAAGGACGCCGTCATCGTAACCACTCGTGGGCGCGATACTCGCGAGCGCGATCGCTATATCGCCAGCGGCGACGGCCCTTACCAGAACCTGCCACTGGCCGTGTTGGTCAACGATCGCAGCGCCAGCGCCAGCGAGATCGTGGCCGCCTGCCTGCAAGATCACGGCCGAGCGATCGTGGTCGGCCAGCGCACCTTCGGCAAGGGAACCGTGCAAAACGTAATCCCGATCGAAGGGGGCAAGAGCCTGTTGAAGCTGACGATCGCCAGCTACTGGCGCCCGAGCGGGAAGAACATTCACCGCCTCAGTTCCAGCGTCGATGGCGATGAGTGGGGCGTGCGGCCCGATCCCAAGTGTGAGGTCAATCTGGACGAGAAGCAGTTGGCAAAGTGGCAGGAAATCCGCCATCAGCGCGACGTGTCGGCCGTGGCCGGCTCTCAACAGGCCGCCGCCTCGGCGCCGCCGGTGCCCTCCGCCCACGCATCGCTGGAGTTTGACCTGCAATTACGGCGGGCGGTCGAGGTGCTCAAGCAAAAGCTTGGGCCGACCAGTTCGATAACGGCCGAAGCCCAGTAATCGCCAGGTGGCAATCTGCCGTTGTCGTGTGTGGTTCGATTGCAAGGTGGGTTGCAATTTCTGCTCACCTAGGTGCCGCTAGCACACGGCTGTGCTTTAGGAAGGACCGCCCCATCGCGACCCTAAGTGCTTGCGGGCATCGGCTCACGCGCCAATCCGTCCGCCCAAAGTGCAATAATTGGCGGATTGGTCCGCGAATTGCTCTATAGCGACACAAATCACTTCTTGGTCGCTGTAATCGGCAAGTTCACTTCCATTCGCATTCTTGCCTTTCCGCGCGCCTGGGATCCGCACGTGGAACCAAGACCGAAACAAAAGGGAGCCAGTCCATGGCGCGAACCATCCGTTGCACCGTGATTGAGGTGTCCGCCTCGAACGATTCGCCGACGGCCAAGCCGCGCAATCGGTGTTTCGAGGACGTCGTCCCCTGGGCCGATCCCTATATCCTGGCCCTCATCGAAAAGCTGCGCAACTCGGATATTGACGACGACCAGCCGACGGCTGAACTTCCCCCACCGTTGACCGACAACCCCGACGAGCCCTGGCAGGCCGACTGGTCACCCCGCAACTGGCCCCGAAATTAGGGCCTTGTAGTAGTGCGACCACGCTTAATTGACACGCCAGTGGGTGCCACTGGCGTGTCGCCAGTGCACACGCAGGACACGGGCAAGATGCCCGTGCCACCCGACAGATTGGCGCCGTTGATCGTCTGCACCTGACCTCGCTCAGAACGAATACGCCCGGCCGCCAAGCTCGATCGTCACCGGGTCGTCTATGCTCAAGTATCTGGCCACGTCCTTACCGTGCTTGTCAATGAGCTTGAAGTAGTCAGCGCTGAAACGTTCGATTTTGACCGCGCGTTTCTCCTGCTCTTCGCTCAGGCCGCCATCGACCCAGCGATCGCCCCGGCGATAGAACGTCTTGCTGCCGACGTTTTGCACCGTGTCGACGGCGACTTGCTTGTCTTTCTTGGCGTCGAAGTAAAAGTTCTTCGCCTGGCCGGGCACGCCTTCCGCCATGCGAGCGGCGGGAACGAGCGACGGATTGGCGGCGTTCTGAAGCACTCCCTTGGCCGCCCGTTGGGCGACGCCGCTCTCGCCCGACGTCTGGTTCAGGGCTTCCAGTGCCCCGCGCGCCGAGGCCGTATTGAGTGCCAGGTTGTGCCGGTCAGTCGACTCATCGGCCAGAAACGACGTGTAGGGCGTGAGAATTCCGTGTTTGGTCGACAGGCCGACCAATTCCTTGACCAGTTCCTCGTTGCGGCCTTTTAGATCCAGCTCATCGATGATCTCGCCGATGCGGCGCACAGCCCATAGCTTTTCGATGAACGAGTTGGTCTCGTCAGCGCTTTTCTCGACGAAGGTGGCCGGAAACTCAAACTTCTGCTCCTGGTTCGCCACTTTGCCTTGCAGCGTGACCTTGGCCGCGCCCGAGCGCTTGTAGCGGCCGACAACCACCAACTGCTGGCCCGCGAACAGATCGTGCGCGGCGGCCGGATAGACGCGATTGACCGGCGGGATCGCCTCGGCCGCGGCCTGGTCGAACTGAAACTTGATCGCCACGTCGGTCAGCACCGGCGAGCCGATGCGCGCGTACAGGCTGCTCACGCGGGCTTCGATGCTTTCATTCGGCCGCACATATTCGCTCTGGCCGAAGTTTTCACGCACCAGGTTGTCCAAGAGCCGGCTGTTGACGTCGTAGCCGACGCCGAAGGCAAACACACGGGCCCGCACGGAATTGCTGGCTTTGGCCGCGGTCACGATCTTGGCTTCGTTCCGCTCGCCGTCGGTTGGCAGTCCGTCGGTCAGGAAGATCACGTAGTTCGGCCGGCTGGAGTCCTTGAGCTGCGCAAGCGCGGTCTGCAGTGCCGCGTCGATATTTGTGCTGCCGCCGGAGAACAGTCCCTCGACGAACCCCAAGGCGCTGGCGCGCGACTGGTCGTCGAACCTCTGCAGTTCGGGCCGAAAACTTTCCACGTTGCTGTCGTAGGCGACGATATTGAACAGGTCGCCCGGGCGCAGATTGTTGAGCACGAATTTCAAGGCCCCCTTGGCCTGGTTGATCTTTTCGCCGCTCATGCTGCCAGATTTGTCGACGACAAATACCACGGTCTTGTTGGGCCGCTGTTCGTCGGCCGCCTTGATCTGCGGGCTGGTAAGCAGCAGGAAGTAGCCGTCGTCGTTAGTGTCGCGACGGAAGCTGAGAACGCTCGTGCCGACCTCGCCGGCGCCGACGTCGAACAGCAGTCGAAAATCCGACGTGGGAATCTCGCTCGTGGCGGTCAAAGAAACGCTCGCGTGCTTGTTGTCCGGCCGCTTGATCTCGACCGCATGCGTCGGGCTGTAGACGTTCTTGATCTGGGAGCCGCTTTCGATCGCCAGTTGAATATCGAGCTTCTCCACCGGGTGCGACGTGTACTTGGCGGTGCTCAGAGGAAACAAAAAGTCGGTCAAGCCTTGATCCTTGCGGCACAACTGCGAGTAGCGCAGCGTCACCTTCCGCTCGGCCCCCGCGGGCACCGGGAACACACTGGTCTTGAACATGCCCGTGCCCACCCACTCCAGCAGGGCCGGATCGCGATTCTTGCGCACGATGTCTTCGTACAGCCGCCGCGCTTCGTCAGCCGCCAGCAGTTTGGCTGGATGTTCCTTGCCGTCGACCAGCAGCGTCAACTGGTCGATCGCTCCGTCGTACGGCAGCGGAAACACGAAACAGACTTCCATGACTGTGCTGCCCGTATTGACGAAAGACTGCGAGACCTGCGTCCGCGCCACCTGGTCGGTCAACTTGACCCGCACCGAGAGCTCCTTGATCTTGTACGAGCTGGGCGCGATGGGCCGCGGGTTCGGGACCAGGTGCGAATGTATGACGATCGGTCTTGGCAGGGCGGCCCTTTCTCCGGGATTGACGTTGACCAGCAGCCCTTGCGCTTGAACCACACGTGGTGCGAGGAGAAGCAGCGAAGCCAGCACAGCAGTTACGAGATATCGCATGGCAATTCCTCCTCGATGATTCCGGTTTACACGCTGACGCCCGAACGACCTCGGCGATCTGCCCGGATTTTACGTCCCGCGCGAGTCTTGATGTGTAAAGGCTTTGTAACGACGAGATCGACACGAGCCCCGAAGGCGAACACGCCGGATCGCAATGGACTTGATATAGGCCAGGTTAGGGGATTCTCCCGAGCGCTGCCGCATGCGATCATGGCCCAAGCATTGAGACGCTTCGGCCGTCGAAAAAGTTCCGCGACAATGTGCTCGGGGAAGAAAAATCGGCCGCGGCTCGTTCTTGACCGGGCGCGATGCGCCGCATAACCTGCGGTGATGCCGAGCATCGCTCGCCGAACTCCGAAAGAATGGACTTACCACAATCTCGATCGAATCGGGCCGTGGCGCGGTTGCCGCTGTTTCGAAAAGCGTCGGACTACGAGACGATTGAGCGTGGATAATAACGAATCCGCATCCCCTTTTTATCCATGAGGACGACTCATGAGACCTTCCACGACCTGCTTCTTCCGGCTGTCATTGGCGCTCCTCATCGCGATTGCTATGCCGGGACCGGTTCTAGCCGCGCCGCCGAAAGACGCCGCGTGGGCACGCGTGAGCCAGGACGACCGCGCCATCAAAATCGAGACCGACAAACTCGAGGCCGTCATTCCCAAAAAGGACCCCAGGCAGTGGATGACCGGCATCGAAAAGGGTTCGTTTCTCGATAAGACCACCGGCTTCCGCGAAGTCGGCGATGGGTTGATGGTTATCGATTGGCTGATGGAGGCGGGCAGCGATGAAGCCTGGAGCGATCAGGTCATCGCCCCAGACGGGAACGGCGTCGGCCGTTATACCTGGCACACCAACCCGGCCGACCCGGCGCGGCAATCGTACGCCCTCTTGGCCCACGGCAGCAGCCATCGCAAGCGGATGGTCGAGGGCCCGCAGCTCTGCCACCGAATGAAGCCCGTGCAGCCCGACGTCGTCCGCGGCGCGGACTTCATCGCCGTCAAGACGACTTATCAGTACGAGTACGCCGCCCCCGGCCGCAAGGCCGGCTCGCGCTGGACGCAACTGATCGTGTTTCCCAAAGGCCAGCGGTTCTTCGTGTTGATGGACAGGATCGACTGCGTCAACGATTCCGACGAGATGTTCCTGCGCAACGACACGCCGGGCTGCGTCCGCCATGAGCAGGGTGACACGTTCAGCGAAATGTACCTCAGCTATCTGGGCGGCCCCCAAGGGGTGCGCATTCCGTCGAGCGAGTTCTTCACCCCGTTCCCGCCCGACTTGAAGTACGGCTATCGCCGCGACCTGAACAAAACACCCGAGCATTTCATTCGCGCATACCATTTGCGAGACAAGCAGACGGGCAAAGACGGCCCCTGGCTGGCCGGCCTGACGCTCGAGCCGTCGGTGGTCTACGAGGCGTGGTGCAGCCAGCGACCCGGAAACATTATCGTCATGATCGAGGAAATCCACGGCAAGCCGGTGAAGGCGGGCGAAACGTTTAGCGCGGCACACATCGTCGGCTACTTCGACACGATCGAAGACATGCACAAAGTTTGCGACCGCTACAAGGGCCACACCGCCCTGATCGCCGACGAGTCGGGATGGCGCCTGGAAAAGTAAGTGAAGGGGAGGAAGCGCTGGCCAGCAGTAAATAACGATATGAGTAAGTAGCGAACTAAAAACAAAATAACGAAACAAAATAACGGGTCAGAACGGCTCTGAAGAAAACTCCACTGCTGGCTTAGGCTGCTAGCTCGATGGGGTGCGTAACGAGAATGTGGCAGTCAGTAGCAAATCTCCGAAGGCGGTTGTACGGGCGGCGTTGGTGGCGGCGCAGCGCGTGCTGCCTTTCTA
>CAZUPX010001097.1:0-3774 GCA_964622155.1 uncultured Planctomycetaceae bacterium
GCACGGAGGACGAGGGCGGATTCAAGGATTGGGTTCTTGTAACTCTCAGCGTCCTCTGCGCTCTCTGCGTTAAAGCTCTTGAATTTTGAAACGCAGAGGTCGCGGAGAACGCTGAGACGGACGAAGGAGGGTTACGAAGAAAGACAACAAAAAGCAGACTCCTTCTCCGTGTCCTCGGTGCTCTCTGTGGCTAGCTCCTTGCCGGACGGAAGTCATTAGTGTGCGACGCGATTCAGAAACCCAAGCCCGGCGCATTCAACGCACCGGTGCCGACCGTGCCATCGGTGATGTGAAACATACTCGGATAGCGCTCGACCCACTCGCGATTTCCAGCCGGGCAATACTGCCGAGCGTTGCCTTCGATGGCGGCGATGGTGGGCGTGCGCGCCGCGATGCTGGCAGAATGCAAAAACGAACGGCCCGGACACGTCAGATCCTGCACGCACAAAAACATCCCGTACTTCTGGGCCGCCGCGCCCATCAGCAGCGCCGACGTGTGCCCCTTGCAGGCCTTGAGCGCCACGCCGCTGTAGCCCAGCTCGCGCGCCAGCATCAGGCTCTCCAGGTCCACCAGTGACTCGTCGATCACCACCGGCTTGATCTTTGCGGCGAGGTGCACGCGGTTCTCGGGATGCAGGTGCAAGTCGCGATGCGTCGGCTGCTCGATGTACTGCACGCGCCCAAAAGCCTCAGGCGATCGCTCTTCGATCTTCCGCAAAAAGTCGAGCACATAATCGACGCTTTCGCACTTCTCGTTGAAGTCGAGCGAGTAATGCCAATTGCGGCAGCCGCGAGCATGCTGCGCGGGTGCCGCCGCGCGCTCGACGGCCACGACGCGATCGACATCCCACGCCAGATCGTCGCCGGCCAGCTTGATTTTCAGGTGGGTCAAGCCCTCGGCCGTCACCCAATCGGCAAGCGTCTCGCTCAACCCGTCGCCGATCGGC
This sequence comes from uncultured Planctomycetaceae bacterium, assembly GCA_964622155.1. Taxonomy (GTDB): domain Bacteria; phylum Planctomycetota; class Planctomycetia; order Pirellulales; family PALSA-1355; genus CAZUPX01. The sequence continues at coordinate 948 of CAZUPX010001097.1, forward strand.
GAGGAAACATCGCCCGCCACCAACGGGTCGAGCGCCCCGACCAGGTGATACAGCGGCATCCGCGGCTTCGGCTCGCGCAGCGTGTAGCGGTCCAAATACTCGCCCGCAAAATCGCTCGACAGGTAATGGCCCAAGTCGGCGCTGACCCACTCGCTTCCAAGCAGGTCGTACGAGTTGCGGTTGTGCGCCTTCCCATAGGCGTCGTGGATGGCGGCTTCCAGCGGACTGGCGCATACGTACACGGCTAGTCGCGGCATCGATTCGGCCAGCCCCAACTCACGGACTACTTCTGCCGCCGCCATTTCGTGCCCTGCGGCCAGTTCACGCGTGATGTCCAGCGGGTGGCCGGCGGCCGACGAGCCGTCAGCCTCGCGCACCAGCCGAATGCCAAGCTCTTGCATCGCGGCCAGCGTTTCTTGTGGCGAGAGTTTGCCCGTGGGCCAAGCCCAGACATTGCCCAGCGGCATGGAGCCCTGCCCCTTCGCTCGGCGGCCATCGCGCGTTTCCACGTCGACCGTGACGTTCAGCAAAAGCACGTCGCAGACAACGCGGCCGCCGAACTTGACCGGCGTACGATAGCCGATCGACTCGGTTGTTGCTTGCGCGGTTAACAGCCGGATGTCGCTGGGTTTTGCCATGAGTGTTGATCTGCCGGTTCGGCGCCGCATCAATCGTGCCGAGAAGCCGAATCGCTGGATGCTCGCGCTGTCCGCGACTTTCGATTATCGACAACGTTCGAAGGCGATCAAGTGCGGCGACAGACGGCTACCGGTCGCTGCGCGACCACGAAGCCGAGCCGAGCGATCGTTTAGCTGGTTCGACGTTTCGCTAGACGAGCCCTTTGCGAACCGCCCAGACGGCGGCTTGCGTGCGATCGGAGACCCCGATCTTTCTCAAGATGTGTTGCACGTGCTCTTTGACGGTTTCGTAGCTGATGTGAAGCGCCAGCGCGATCTCCTTGTTCGTCAATCCATAGGCCAACTGGCGCAGCACCTCGCTTTCGCGCTGAGTCAGCGGAACCTCGACGTCGCCGGCCAGGCGAGGGGTCGCCAGCGCGCCGGTGACACGTCGCAGCTCATCGCGCGTCCAGGCACTCTGCCCCGTCGCCGCCGTCTGAATCGTTTCGATCAACTTGTCGCGCGAGACTCCCTTCAGCAGAAAGCCGCTAGCCCCCAGCGCGACGGCCCTGGCAACGTAGGTTGGGTTGTCGTAGGTCGAGAGAATCAAGATCGGCATGTTCGGCCGGTCCAACTTGATCCGACCCAAAGCGTTTAACCCGTCACCCTCCGGCATCTGGATGTCCATCAGCACGACGTCGGGGTCGTGCTTCAGCGCCAGCCGGACGGCTTGCTCGCCGGTCCACGCCTCGGCCACGATCTTGATGTCCGTGCCGGCCAGCAAGCTCTTCAAGCCGGATCGGACAACCTCGTGGTCATCTGCGATCAACAATTTGATACTCATATTGGCCTCCTGACGGATGCTGCCGCCCCGGATTCAGCACCCCCGTACCCTATCTTGCTATCATACCAGTCGATAACCCCCCGATGGAGCCCCATCTGAAGGGGAAAATGACAAACACGCTCAAATCTGGGCCGATTTTGCTGGGAGTTACCCGTGCTCCCTCCCAAGCTTGCCGTGCGAATAGCGAGCCAAAAGGATGAAAGAACGCAAATCGAGGGCAGTAGCACCCTGATCGCGGTTGGTCCGTATGGGGGGATGGCCGATCTGGGTTCGGCGCGGCCGAGTTATGGTCACCGGGCCGCCGCCGATCGCCGAGCGCGAAAATAGGGCTCAATGGCCTTCATATCAAACTCAGACAGAATCCAAACGGAAGTCGACCGTCCGTCGGCCGTCTTATTGCTTTGTGTCGCCGTGATCTCGAACACCTGCGAAAGTTCGATGTCTGCACCCACCTGCGATTTCTGTGTCGGCATGCCGCGAATCAAGAACGAAACCGGCTGCACGACCGTCTCGCCGCGTGCACGAAAGTGCTCCACCGCTGCAACCTTCACTGAGAAAAACGACCGCACCAGCATTTCGCGTTCGGATATCACCCGATCGACATGACATTCCAGTCGGGGAAGTCGCCCAATCGCCCCCACTTCGGGCGGAAACCGAAGCGCCGGAACGACCGGCTCGTTATTGGCCCGCAAGGCTTGCAAGTCTTTCTCCACCCTCGCGATCTGCCGAACGGATTCCGTCGATTGGCGCTCCTGCGATTTGAGTCCGCGCAGGCGGTGCTCAAGTTGCGCAATGGCACCACGCCGCGACGTATCGCAAAGGTCCAAAAAGGCCTCGATTCGCGGCGGAACGCCGACCGTCTCGGCCGCGGTTCCGGGTCGAAGTTGGCCAACTGCTGTCAGCGCCAATGCTACCCACCACATTTGTCTAGCGCTCGCAAACCACCAGGACCGGTTACAAAAGTCCGCAAATAACGAAGCTAGTAGCGACCCGCCCTTCGGTCAAGTAATTCGCGCGTGAACGGCGAGAAATGCAGTCCGGGTGTGGACACTGGTCCTACCCAGGCTATCATGCTTTCGCACTCGATTTATTTCGTTTTCGCGGTCACCGCGTCGCGCATCATCCGTAGGGGTTGGGCAGCCGATAATGAAATGGTGAACTTTGCGGGCCGTATTTGGAGCCCAAAAACGGATTTCGGCCGCAAGCCGTTTGCTCGACGGTAAACAGACAACCCCAATCACGTCATAGACGGAGGTGCTCGATGGTCGCGACGACAAAAGACGAGGTATTTTCGAAGGTTCGCCTGGCGTTGGTGGATGCGTTGGGTGTGGACGAGGAAGAGGTCACTCCGGGTGCCCGGCTGGTG
>CAZUPX010001098.1:0-8146 GCA_964622155.1 uncultured Planctomycetaceae bacterium
CCGTTCGCGATCGACGAGCCTGGCCGACTGCCTCCCAACGTGGCGCCAGCGGCCGCCGCCGAAATCGTTCTGCGGCGCATGGCGTTGGCCGAGCGGCTCGACGGTGAGTTTAGCCGCGCCGGTGGATCGACGGCCGCCGCCGAACGTCGAGCCGTGTACGATCATGCCTCGCGGCTGTCGCTCAGCCCGCGACTCAAGACGTTCGACCTGTCCGACGAGCCCGAAAAGTTGCGCGACGCCTACGGCCGCACGACATTCGGCCAGGGCTGCCTGCTGGCGAGACGACTGGTGGAGCAGGGGGTCAGCGTTGTCGAGGTGATCAGCACCGGATCGATCAGCGACCAGGGATGGGACACTCACAAATTGGGGTTCGAGCAGAACCCGCCGATCTGCCGCGAGACCGACCCGGCCTACGCAACGCTGTTGATCGACCTGGCCGATCGAGGTTTGCTTGACAACACGCTCGTGGTTTGGATGGGCGAATTTGGCCGCACGCCAAAGCTCAAGCCCGACGGCGGGCGCGACCACTACGCCGAAGGCTGGCTGGTCGGACTGTCCGGCGCCGGAGTGCGCGGCGGGCAGGTGATCGGCGCCACCGACGCCGACGGCGTCCACGTGACCGAGCGACCGGTCGGCGTGCAGGACTTGTTCGTCACGTTTTGCGATATCCTGTCGATCGACCCGCGCGCCGAGTACGTCACCACCGACCGTCGCCCCGTGAAGATCGTCGAAGGGGGTGAAGTCATTCGGGAGTTGTTTGGTTGAGTGTCCGCCCCACCGATGCTTATTCTTGACCTCGATTGGGCTCTCATCTTCTGATATCGCGTTGTTTGGAGTAAACTTGAGTTAGAGAAATCGAGGTAGCTTTGTGCACCAAATCACGCTCTCCGAAGATCAATTGAAGGTCGTCGCTGGAGCACACGAACTTGTCGCGGTTCGCGACGAGCAAGGAAAACTGCGCGGTTACATCACGATGGTCATCGGAAGCGAAGAACTATCGGACGCCCATCGGGCTTTGGCTTCGCGGGAACCTCGCTACACGACGGTTGAGGTGCTAGCCAAACTCAACGCGCGGGGGGCGCCGTGAAGCGATTCACGGTTCTGTGGCGGCAGACCGCGATCGACCAGCTGACGGAGATCTGGCTTGCAGGCGCCGACCGCGCGGAAATCAATCAGGCAGTCGAAACGATCGACAAGCTTCTATCATCGGAACCCTTAGGGGAGTTTACCGGTGAATTGGTCGAGGGGCTGCGAAGTGCCAATGTGTTACCATTGCGTATCATCTACACGGTCGAAGAGTCTGATCGCATCGTCGACGTAGCGACGGTTCGCCGAATTTATTTGCCGGCGCCGTAGGAGGACTATGTATGAAGTTCACAACATTTTGGATTTGTGCGATCGTGGTTCTGTTGGCCGCGTGCTATGGCAATAGGTTGTTCGCGTCCGAGAGCGACAACTACACTCGCCGCGACGACATCATCTACGGCCGCAAGCACGGCATGGTGCTGACGATGGACGCCTTCACGCCCAAGGAGAAGGCAAACGGCGCGGCCGTGATCTGGGTGCAGAGCGGCGGATGGTTTTCCAGCCGCGACGGGATCAACGTCGACTTCTTCAAGGAGCTGCTTGGCCGCGGCTACACCGTGCTGGCGGTGATGCACGGCAGCCAGCCGAAGTTCACCATTCCCGAAGCGATCGACGACCTGAAGCTCTCGGTACGCTACTTGCGGGCCCATGCCGCCGATTTCGCGATCGACCCCAACCGCATCGGCGTCAGCGGCGGCAGCGCCGGCGGCCATCTTTCGCTGATGCTGGGCACGGCGGCCGACACGGGCGACGAGAAGGCGAAAGACCCGATCGCGCGCACCAGCGGCCGCGTGCAGGCCGTGGCCTGCTTCTTTCCACCGACTGATTTCTTGAACTACGGCACACCCGGCTACGCCTGGCTCAATCGCGGGCCGAAGGACGCGCTGAAGCCGCCGTTCGACTTCCACCAGTGGAACGCGGACCTGCGGACGTTCGAACCCGTCGACGAAGAGACCCGCGTGAAGATCGCACGCGACATTTCGCCCGTCTATCACGTCACCCCCGACGATCCGCCGACCTTGATCATCCACGGCGACAAGGATGCGCTGGTGCCCCTGCAGCAGTCGCAGTTGATGATGGAGCGATTCAAACAGTCGGGCGTGCCGGCCAGGCTGGTCGTCAAGTCGGGCGAGGCGCACGGCTGGCCCAAGTGGCACGACGACATGCGCACCATCGCCGACTGGTTCGACGAACACTTGAAGAGCGGAGAGTAGACGCGGCGGGGCATTCACGTGCTCCGCCGTCTCAGCTTCGCCCCCTCATCCCCGCCCTTCTCGCACCAGGGGAGAAGGGAGATCACTGCTGCCTAATTCACCGGCGGCATCGGCGGCGGGTACTTGTGCGGTAACACGTCGGGCACGACTTTCACCTGCGTGGTGAACTTCAGCGGCGGCGACATGCCGTTGGGATACGTCAGCTCGACCATGAAGGCCGTCCAACCTTCGGCCGGCCTGTCGACCTTGCCGACGTATGTGTTCTCACCCTGATCGCTCAAGGGCTCGCTCTTCCACACCGGGCCAAGCGTCTCCAGCCGGAAGTCGCGCGCCTTGGGGTTCGTGGCATACCACAGCTTCACCGCGCCGGGCTTGCTGCCCGTCTTGACTCGCAGCGAGTCGTCCTTCTCCACACTCCAGGTATATTCGGGCAGTTTCGAGTCGGCGAGCACCGACTTGTAGTAAGCCAACAGCGTAAATGGCGCGTCGCTCCCCTTCAGGCTGTGATCGGCGTTGGGCACGTAGCGCAGATACTTCGGACCCGACAGCTCGTTCCAATAAAATTGCGATGAGTCGGGCAGGAAGAACTGATCGCCGGTCGAGTTGACCACGAACTTGGGCATCGTTAGCCGACCGCGATACTGAAACGGCTCTTCGATCTTCATCAGCGCACGATACTGGGGCGAGCCGTTCCAATCCATGATCTTCATGTGCGAGTAATCGCCGATCGCCGGCGCCCAAAAGCCGTACGCCTCCCAATGGTGGACAAACGACGGCTCGATATTCAACATGTCGATCACGAACGGCACGATGGCTACCACGCGCTTGTCGACGGCCGCGGTGGTCCAGGTGGTCCAGCCGCGCTTCGACCCGCCGCAGACCATGAACTGGTCGATCTTGGTCTTGCCGCCGGCTTCGCTCGCGCAAAACGCGGTGACGGTGTCCATGGCTCGCACGGCGCTTTTGGTCATTGGCAATCGGGCCGGCCACTTGGCGTCGCCCGTGCGCAGGAACTTGTCCCACGTGTAGGCGATCAGCGAGTCTTCGGAGCGCCCCTGTGTCTCGCCGGCAAACACCAGCGGCTGGTTGGGAACCATCTTCAATTCGGTGACGACCGTGCCGCTGGCCTTGGCGATCTGAAACATCATGTCCTCGCCCTTAGTGGGCGGTTCGCCGCCGTTCTTGCCGCCAGTGATGTACAACAGCGACTTCGACGACTTCAATTCGTCCGGCTTGACGATGATCATCCAATGCTTCCAGGCCGGCCGATCCACCTCGGCCGTCGTCAGCCAGCTTTGCGAGGTCATCTCCAGTACGTACGTGGTGATGCCGTCGGCCTTGGTCTCGTTGACCAGTTGATAGCCATAGCTCGGATCGGGTGCGGCAATGTAATCGTCGAGCGCCGTCCGCTCATCCCCCGGCTCTGCCGAGGCTGGCACGGCAAAGAGCACAAGACAAGCAAACAGCCACACACAGGCGGCCCAGCGCGATCGCAGGCGAAACATGGAGAAGGTCCCTTTGGAATGTGGAAGGAATGTTTGGATCAATCTAAGGCGGGCAATCAATGCAGAACTTGCATGGTAGCGTGCCCGATGCCGCGCCTCAACCGACGGAGGTTGTCTTCTGTAGCTGGCCTCTGCGAGGCCGGCAGTAAATTGACAACGCTTCGGCGGCACCGCCGGGGTCATAGACCCCAGCTACAGCCGGTCAATTCCACCTGGCCGGCCCCTATACAATGGTTGACTTATGGCTGCGGATCGGGGTAGAATCGGCTTCCGATCAAGGATGGTTGATGCGATCCGTTCGACTCGGTCTGACCCGAGTCTGTTGTGGGTCGAAGAACCCTGTCGAGGTAGGGGGAGGCTAGCGCCATGATGCGGATTGAAGCTGGAAACACCGGCAAATACTGCGACGGCATGTCGCGGCGGAGCTTCGTGCAACTGGGCGTGGCCGGCATGGCTTCGGTCGGGCTCCCTCAACTGCTGCGGGCCAAGGAATCGTCGGTCGCGGCCGGTATCGCCAAGAAGGACACCTCCGTGATCCTGCTATGGCTCGATGGCGGGCCAGGGCACATGGACACCTACGACATGAAGCCCGAGGCCCCGGCCGAGTACCGAGGCCTGTGGAACCCCATCCACACCAGCGTACCCGGCTTTGACATCAGTGAGCTGTTTCCCCGGCAGGCCAAAATCGCCGACAAGTTTTCGGTCGTTCGCTCGCTGCACCACGACACGGGCGACCACTTTACCGGCGGGCACTTCATGCTCACCTCGCGCGGCGGGGTGAACGGCCTGAACAACGCCGGCAAGTCGCCCTCGATCGGCGCGATCGCCACCAAGGTCCTCGGCCCGCGCCGGCCGGGCATGCCACCCTACGTGGCGGTGCCTTACGCTGCTAGCATCGGCCTGCGGCCGGGCTATTTTGGCGCCAACTATCTGGGCCTGGCCCACAATCCGTTCGACACAGAAGGGGACCCCAACAGCCCGAACTTCCAGGTGCAGAACATGCAACTGGCCAGCGCGCTGACGGTCAATCGGCTGGAAGACCGAGCCGGCTTACTCAAACATTTCGACCGCCTGCGGCGCGACATGGATTCGTCGGGCACGATGGACACGATGGACCGTTTTGAGCGCAGCGCGTACGAGATGGTGGTCGGCGCGGCTGCCCGCAAGGCGTTTGACCTGAGCTCCGAAGACCCGAAGCTGCGTGACCGTTATGGCCGCACGTCGTGGGGACAGAGCACGCTCTTGGCCCGGCGGCTGGTGGAGGCTGGCAGCACGTGGGTCACCGTCCACATGGGCGGCTGGGACAACCACTGGGACTTGAAGAGCGCGATGACTAGCTATCTGCCGCAAGTCGACATGCTTGTGTCGGCCTTGTTCAGCGACCTGTCCCAGCGCGGGCAGCTCGACAAAACGCTGGTCATTCTGTGTGGCGAGTTCAGCCGCACGCCGCGGATGAACAACGGCGGCAACGGCGGACCAGCGGGCTCGATGGGCACGCCCGGCCGCGACCACTGGGGCAATGCCGTGTTCTGCCTGCTGGGCGGCGGCGGCATCCGCGGGGGCCAGATCGTCGGCAGCACCAATCGCCTGGGCGAAGTGCCCAAGGACCGTCCCGTCGAATGCTGCGACATCCACGCCACGATCTATCATCTCCTGGGCGTCGACCCGCACCAGAGTTTCCTCGACCACGCCGGCCGCCCGGTGCCCGCGATCGATCGCGGCGAAGTGATTGGCGAGTTGGTGTAGGGGAGGCCGAGGGTGCCACAAGTCTCGATCATGGACAAGATCACCGTCGAACCTGGTCTGGGACAGAAGCTGAGCGAGTTGGCCGGCGAAGCCGTGTTGTGCGACGCCAACGGCCGCGCGCTCGGCTTCTTCTCGCCGCTTCAGGACCACGTCTCAGTCGAGCACCTGCAGCTTGAGCCGGGGCTCTCCATCGTCGAGACCGAGGCCCTGCGCAAGGACCGCACCGGCAAGCCGCTGAGTGAAATCTTCGGCCAACTCGGCGTGCCATGAGCTACCGCGTGTTCTGGTCGCCCCACGCCGAGGGACAACTGGAGCAAATCATTCGCGCCGCGACAGACGTTGCAATTGTGGCCGCGGCCGCCAGAGAGATCGACCGCCATCTTGTCTCGACTCCCGCAACCTTCGGTGAATCCCGATTCGACACGGTTCGCGTGGGCTTCGTGCCGCCGCTGGGCGTTCAGTTTGAGATGCTCGAGGACGTGCGGACCGTGATCGTATATGATGTTTGGCGGATCGATCGGAAGGTGACGTAATTTGGTGGACACCGCGACGCGCAAACGACCTTCCGCGACCACGCCGGCCGCCCGGTGCCCGCGATCGATCGCGGGGAAGTGATTAGCGAGTTGGTGTAGGGACGGCGGTGCGAGATCTAGACGATTGAAGCACGTGCGGCCTGGTTCAAAATCTCGATGCCCCAATCCAGGGGACGCTCCATTGAAACGTTGAATGTCCGAATGCCCCCTTTTTCTTTCCCAGACCGGACTGCCACGCCATCTTGCGCAGTCTCACTTCCGATCGCCGCGGTAGGACTCCTGCGTGGATGAGTCCGGTTCGATCACGGCCAGGCAGGCCGAATCGCAACCGTGCGATTGCAGTCTGGTGCCGTGGAAGCTCAAGTGCCAACTGCGCACATTTCGATGCAGGCCGTTCGACCGCCACAAAGACTACCGCTTGTCTGGCTCGCGCCCAAGGTGTTCGCGACTTGCCGAAACCGAACGGCCAGGAGCAGACGTCCACCCTCGGATTCATTCAAGCCAAAGACTTCCAGGATACGATCAACCGAGATACCATCAACTGAATTGATGGCTTGGCCAGACCCCAGCCCTATTCCGCGAAAAAGATGAAGGTCCATTTCGGCCGGCGCACCTCGCCGCAAAGGACCACGCGCTCATGTCCACGATCCACCAGGCGCATCCCTCCCGCACGACGTCTGAGATCGACGTTCCTCCGTGGTTGAAAGAGGCGAAGGCAGCCGTGCTGGATCTGGCCGTGCCGAACCCGGTCATCTATTGGGGCGACTTGCTGATGACGATCGGAGTGGGCTATGGCTGCGCCCTGGGATTTCTCGACCTGCCGGGCGTTTCATGGCTGCGCGCGCTGTTGTTCATCGTGGCGGTGTTCGCGATCTTTCGCGCGTCGAGCTTCGTGCACGAGATCGTCCACCTGCACAACGGGCGCCTGCGTTCGTTCCAGATCGCATGGGATCTGCTGTGCGGCATTCCAATATTATTCCCGTCGTTTGCCTACGCCCATCATTTGGATCATCACCGCTGCGACAGCTATGGCACCGATCGCGACGGCGAGTATCTCCCGTTCGGCGTCGATCCACCGCGCACGATCGGTTACTTTATGCTGCTCACGCTCGTGTGGCCGTTCCTGGTAGTGTTGCGCTTCATGATTCTGACGCCGCTTTCGTTCCTCTACCCTCCGTTTCGGCCGTGGCTACTCGAGCGATTCTCGTCGTTCGGCATCGTCAACTTCCGACATCGGCTGGCGATCACCTCGAGCACCCCGCTGGGATACTGGACCTTTCTCGACTTGGCCTGCTGCCTGCGAACGTGGTGTCCGCTCGTGCTCGTTGGACTGGGGATCTTCGAATGGACGCGGGTGGCGCTCATGTTTTTGATCGCCGCGTCTGTACTGTCACTCAACTTTATTCGCGCCCTGTGCCTGCATCATTATCTAAGCGACGAGGGTCAGCTTAGCTACCTGGGTCAATTACAGGATTCGATCACGCTGCCCGGCAACGCGATCGTCACGGAACTCTTCGTGCCACTCGGTCTACGCTATCACGCGCTGCACCACCTGTTCCCGCAGTTGCCCTATCACGTCTTGGGACGGGCACATCGGCGGCTGATGAAAGAACTGCCTGCCGGCTCCGACTACCACCAGACGGTGCGTTCCGGCATCGGCGCGGTATTCGCACAGTTCTGGAAGAACACCTGGCACAAGCCAAAGCAGGCCCGAGCCAACAGCGGCAAGGTCCGAAAACAGGTCTGAACGGCTCTGAAGAAAACTCCCCTGCTGGCTTAGGCTGCTAGCGCGATCGGGTGCGTAACGAAGATGTGGCAGTTAGTAGCAAGTCTCCGAAGTCCGTTGTTCGGGCGGCCCTGGTGGCGGCGCGGGGAGTGCTTCCGTTCTACACGCATCCGAACAGTCCGAAGAAGTTCACCCAGCATCAACTGTTCGCCTGCCTGGTGCTGAAGAACTTCCTCAAAACCGACTATCGCGGCGTGGTGGCTCATCTGGTCGACAATCCGTCGCTACGTGAACTGATGGCTCTCAAGCACGTGCCGCACTTCACCACGTTGCAGA
>CAZUPX010001099.1:0-5205 GCA_964622155.1 uncultured Planctomycetaceae bacterium
CGTTCCCTCCGAGCACGTCGCCATCGTAGTGTTGTCCAATACCGGAACTCCGATGACCGGCTACCTGACCGGCATGATTCACAAGATTATGCTTCCCGAGCGCAAGAGCGAACCGAAGTCGTCGTCGAAGGGCGAGTCGAGCTCGGCCGATTCCGCCAAGCCGTCGGAGTCGGAGCTGATCGGCAAATGGAAGGGGCACGTCACGACCTACAAGGGACAGATTCCGCTCGTGCTGGACGTGAATGACCTGCGCGACGTGCACGTCAAACTTGGCGATCAATTGGAAACGCTCTTGAATGGCCCCGGCTTTCGCGGCGGGTTTTTGCGAGGTCGCTTTGCGGGTGATCTTGATCTCCCGGAGGAAGCTCGCGGCCACAGTTGCATCTTGCAGCTTGAAGCCAAGCTGCGCGGCGACGTGCTCAATGGCGCGCTGGTAATGCAAACCGTTCCCGACGGCCGCGGAACCAACGCGACCACGCACTGGGTGGAATTGAAGCGCCAAGGCCCTGCAAAACAAGACTCGCCCACCGCCGCGCCGGCCGGCGGATGACCCACTTGGGCCACCCGATCCATAGCGCGGGTGCCATGCCCGCGCTTCGCGGGCATGCGTGGGCGCTGAACACATCGACTGCGTCGGCGCTGCGATTGACGCGGCCTTCTACTGCTTGGCCGAGGGTCCAGTGCGACATTACAATGGGAGACTGGGATGCCACGGCCGCATCCCCGCTCTTTCAACGCAGATTCGCCACGCGCATGATGATCAAGCTGCCGCAAATCATGTTGGTTTTGATGTGCGGGGCTTGGTTGTTGTTTGCGCCGTGGATCCTCGCCGCCGAGGAAGCGCATTGGGCGTTTCGATCCCCGACGCGGCCGAGCGCTCCGGCCGTGAAAGACGAGACCTGGCCGCGCAACCCGATCGACCATTTCATACTTGCCCGATTGGAGACCGAAGGGCTCGCTCCATCGCCGCCGGCTGACAAGGTGACTCTGCTACGGCGGCTGGGCCTCGACCTGGTTGGACTGCCGCCGACGATCGCCGAGATTGACGCGTTCGTTGCCGACACCAGCGACGAGGCCTACACGCGCGCGGTCGAGCGATTGCTGGCGTCACCACATTACGGCGAGCGTTGGGGGCGGCATTGGCTCGACGCTGCGCGCTACGCCGACTCCGATGGGTTCGAAAAGGACAAGTCGCGCAACGTGTGGATGTATCGCGACTGGGTCGTTTCAGCGTTGAACCGCGACTTGCCGTACGATCGGTTCATCGTCGAGCAACTGGCCGGCGATCAGCTCGGCTCACCGACGCAAGACCAGATCGTGGCCACCGGATTCTTGCGCAACTCGATGCTCAACGAAGAAGGGGGCATCGACCCCGAGCAATTCCGCATGGAAGCGATGTTCGACCGCATGGACGCGCTGGGCAAAAGCGTAATGGGCCTGACGATCCAATGCTGCCAGTGCCACAACCACAAGTTCGATCCGATCACGCAGCAGGAGTATTACCGGCTGTTCGCGTTTCTCAATAACGATCACGAACCGCAGGTGGTCGTGTACACGCCGGAAGAATTGGCCCTTCGCGACCAGTTGTTGCGAGACATGCAGCGGATCGAAGTGGAGCTGCGCAGCCAGTCGCCCGACTGGATCGAGAGGATGGCGGCCTGGGAGAGCCAGGTGTCGATGGGGCAGCCCGAGTGGGAGGTGCTCACGCCGGACGTTTTCGAAGACACCGGCGGCGGGGCCAAGATCAGCCTGCTGGGCGACGACTCGATGCTCTGCGCCGGTTACGCTCCAACCCACGTCACGTTTCGAATTGCGGGCCGCTCGAAGCTTTCGAGCATTACGGCGATTCGCCTGGAGCTGTTGACCGACCCCAACCTGCCGCGCGCTGGCCCGGGCCGGTCGTTCAAGGGAACGTGCGCACTGACGCAGATCAAGGTCGAAGCCCGAGCGTCGGGCGGCGATGAGAAGCTCGCCGATTTCAAGATCGCGGAGGCCACCGCCGACTTCGATCAGGCCGAAACTCCGCTGGAACCGAATTTCGACGATCGATCCGGCAAGAAGCGCGTCGTCGGGCCGATCGGCTTTGCCATCGACGGCAAGAACGAAACCGCCTGGGGTATCGACGCCGGGCCCGGCAGGCGCAATCAGCAGCGCAAGGCCGTATTTCGACTCGAGCATCCGATCGAGTTTGCCCAGGGCGCCGACTTGACCGTTTCGCTGGTTCAGAACCACGGCGGCTGGAACAGCGACGACCATCAGAACAACCTGCTCGGGCGGTTTCGCATCTCTGTCACGAGTTCTAATGAGAACTTAAAGGCCGATCCGCTGCCGCGCCGGGTGCGCACGATCCTGGCCATCCCGCTCGATAAGCGCAGCGACGCGCACTCCGCCGAGGTCTTCAGCTATTGGCGTACAACCGTAAGCGAGTGGCGCGAGGCCAACGAGCGGATCGAGGGCCTGTGGCAGCGATGGCCGCAGGGGACGACGGCGCTAGCGCTAGCGGCGCGCGACGAGCCGCGGTCGACGCGGATGCTCAAGCGGGGCGACTTTCTAAAGCCGGGCGAAACGGTCACCGCTGGCGTGCCGGCCGTGTTGCACTCGCTGGACGCGAGCGCGCCGCCGACGCGGCTGACGCTGGCCCGCTGGCTGACCGATCGCCGCAGCCCAACCACGGCTCGCGTGGCGGTCAATCGCATCTGGCAGGCGTATTTCGGCACGGGCATCGTCGCCACGAGCGAAGACTTTGGCACTCAGTGCGAGCCGCCCAGCCATCCGGAGCTGCTCGACTGGCTGGCCACCGAGTTGATGGATGGCGGATGGAGCATGAAGGCCCTGCACCGGTTGATCGTACACTCGGCCACGTATCGGCAGAGTTCGAATGTCAGCAGCGAACTGTACGCCCGCGACCAGTTCAACCGGTTGTTGGCTCGCGGTCCGCGGTTTCGCGTCGAAGGGGAGATCGTGCGCGACGTGGCGTTAGCGGCCAGCGGGCGGCTGAATCCCACGATCGGTGGTCCCAGCATTTTTTCGCCTATTCCCGAGAGCTTGTTGGGCCTGAGCTATGCCCCGCTGACCTGGAACGCCGAGACCGGCCCCGATCGTTATCGCCGCGCGCTGTATACGTTTCGTCGCCGATCGCTGCCCTATCCGGCGTTACAGAACTTCGACGCGCCAAACGCCGATTTCGCCTGCGTTCGCCGGCAACGGTCGAACACACCGCTGGCGGCGCTGACGACGCTCAACGAAGCGATTTTCACCGAATGCGCTCGGGCTCTTGCGCGACGGTCGCTCGAGTCCCCCGCTGCGACAGACGCCGAGCGGGTGGCGTTTGCATTCCGCTCGTGTGTCGCCCGAGCGCCGACGCCGTCAGAGTGCCAGGCTCTTGTCGAACTACTCGACAAACAGCGAGCGCGGATCGCCGAAGGCTGGCTCAATCCGCGCGAGATTGCGACCGGCACGAATGACCTGCCGGCCGCGCTGCCCGAGGGTGTGACACCGGCGCAACTGGCGGCCTATACCGTCGTAGCTCGCGTGATACTGAACCTCGATGAAACGATTACGAAAGAGTAGGGGCTTACAAGACGTAAGTTCAAGCCGGAAGGATTTACCACAACGACACAAAGATCACGAAGGAGGAATTGGGGAGCGCGCGGCCCAGATCGGGATACATTGGTTGATTGGCTTCTTTGTGTTCTTGGTGCCCTTTGTGGTAATCAAATGCTTTTGTTGACTGAGTGGATTCGACGATGAATGTTTGCGACACAATCCGGCAACAAGTCACTCGCCGCTGGTTTTTCCAGCAGTGTGGCGTCGGGCTGGGGGCCATGGCGCTGGGGTCGTTATTGCAGCAGAGTGCCAGCGCGGCGCCGGGCGCGACCGATCCGCTGGTGCCGCGGCAACCGCACTACACGCCGCGGGCGAAGCACGTCATCTTTTTGTTCCAGGCCGGAGCGCCGAGCCACCTGGACTTGTTCGATTACAAACCTCAACTGGAAAAGTTCGGCGGCCAGTTGCCCCCAGCCGATTTGCTAAAGGGCTATCGGGCCGCGTTCATCAATCCGCAGTCGAAGCTCTTGGCACCGAAATTCAAGTTCGCCAAACACGGCGCGTGCGGGGCCGAGCTGTCGGAGCTGCTGCCACACCTGGCCGGCGTGGTCGACGACGTGGCCATCGTTCGCTCGATGGTCACCGACGCGTTCAATCACGCGCCGGGCCAGATCATGATGAACACCGGCAGCCAGCAATTTGGCCGGCCCAGCATCGGGGCCTGGACCACGTATGGGCTGGGCAGCGACGCCCGTGATCTGCCGGGCTTTGTCGTTCTCAACTCGGCCAAGAAGGGGACCAGCGGCGGATCGTCGAACTGGGGCTGTGGCTTTCTACCGACCGTCTATCAGGGAGTGCCGTTTCGCAGCCAAGGCGACCCGGTGCTGTTTCTGTCGAATCCACCGGGCATCGATGCCCAATCGCAGCGCGAGTCGCTCGACACGCTCGCGCGACTCAATGCAATGCGGCTCGACGTTGTCGGCGACCCAGAGATTGCCACTCGGATCAATTCGTTCGAGCTGGCCTACAAGATGCAAACCAGCGCCCCGGCCCTGATGGACATCTCGGGCGAGTCGAAGGCCACGCTGGACATGTACGGGGCGGAGCCGGGCAAGCCTTCGTACGCCAACAACTGCCTGTTGGCACGGCGGCTGGTCGAACGCGGCGTGCGATTCGTGCAGCTTTTTCACGAAGCCTGGGACCATCACGACGGGCTGACGGCCGGGCTCAAGGAGCAGACGGCGGTGACCGACCGGGCCTCGGCGGCGCTGGTCAAAGATCTCAAGCAGCGCGGCCTGCTGGACGAGACGCTCGTGATCTGGGGCGGCGAGTTCGGCCGCACCGCCTACAGCCAAGGGGCGATCAGCAAGAGCAGCTTTGGCCGCGACCATCATCCGCGCTGCTACAGCATCTGGATGGCCGGCGGCGGCATCAAGCCGGGCCTGACCTACGGCAAGACCGACGACTTTGGCTACAACCTGGTCGAGGACGGCGTGCATGCTCACGATTTCCAGGCCACGGTCCTGCACCTGTTGGGCGTGGACCACACGAAGCTCACCTTCCGCTTCCAAGGCCGCGACTTCCGTCTGACCGACATCGCCGGCAAAGTCGTCGACAAGATTTTGGCGTGATGAATGGTGTTTGGT
Organism: uncultured Planctomycetaceae bacterium; assembly: GCA_964622155.1. Classification (GTDB taxonomy): domain Bacteria; phylum Planctomycetota; class Planctomycetia; order Pirellulales; family PALSA-1355; genus CAZUPX01. The sequence goes on from CAZUPX010001099.1 coordinate 5,193, forward strand.
GGCTCGTGGTTGG
>CAZUPX010001100.1:0-1627 GCA_964622155.1 uncultured Planctomycetaceae bacterium
TTTCGCGGTTTGTACACCAACCCCAAGCTGGTCTGGCGCATCGCTCGTGCGCTCGTTCGTTACCCGCGAGTCACCGGCACCATGATCGAGTGCTACTTTGTCGAAAAGTCGTGGGACTGGCAGTTTCGGGGCGACGACCCACCGATGAAGCTTTTGCGCCATACGTGGCGGCGCAACGCGCTGGCAAGGACATGAGCTGCGCCGATTCCGCAGTGGGAGCCTGTGTGGGGGCCGGTGACGCTCCGTTCAGTGGTTCTTCGAGAAACCGGTCGATTCTTTGGATTCCGACAAACGGTCGGTTTGATGTGACAGCGGCAGAGATGTCGGTTACGGCTGTCCTTGAAGTGCATCCAATCCAAACGATCGACAGGGGCAGCCGGACGGCTGTCGAACTTTTTCGCTCACAATCGGTCGGTGGCCTAGCCCGACTTCCGCACTTGGCGAGGTTGAAAAATGTCACGACGGCATTTTTCAACAGGCTGGTAGGCGGCAGGCGGGGAAGGCTGGAGGCCGCCCTTCTGAAAAGTGGCTACGGTGTCGTGGGCGTCGACGATGGCAGTCGCATCCGTCGAAGAAGCGATGCGAATCGAGGGTCGCCGCGCAGCGGGTCCCACCGCGGCCAGTGCATGGTGGCCCGTAAGGTCCAATCCCGGCCGTCGACTGCTTTGTCCAGCCACCAGAAGGCCTGGTCGTGATCGCCCAAAGCGACGTAGACACTCGCAATCGCCGCCGCGGCAACATCGCGTTCCTCAGCCACCTTCAAGAGACTCTGCAGTCCCGCTAGCGCCTCTTCGTGTCGCCCTGCCAAGGCGTCCATTCGCTCCACCTGTCCGGCCCACATCGGGACTAGACCGGCCAATTCATGCATCTTGCGAAAGGCTGCCTTCGCACCCTCGTAGTCGTGCGTGGCCGCCAACGCTTCGCCTAATACGAAGTACGATGGGAAGTAGGTCGGGTCGATCTCAATGACTCGCCGCATGTGCTCGATGGCGCGATCGTACTGACGTATGTTGACGTATTGCCGACCCTGCGCCATCTGAAGCGGGGCCGCGCCGGGGTCGAGTTCCAGGGCGAGCGTGAGCTCCTGCTGCGATTCATCGTTACGCCCCAACACGCTGAGCACGATGGCGTGCCAGTAGTGCAACGTGGGATAACGAGGGTTCAGTTGGATGCCACGGCGGAACAAATCCAGACTGGCCTCCCATTCGTAGTCGTTGATCGCCCGGAGGTACGCCAGGGTAGCGTATGCTTCAGTGAGAGTCGGGTCGGTTCGCAGCGCCTCCTCCGCGGCTTGCCTGGCAGCGGAGAACATGTCGCGGGCCGGACGATGGAAGATACCGAGCAAGAGATAGCTTTCGGCCAGGCCGACTTGTGCCTGGGCGTAGCTTTGATCGACGGAAAGTGCCCGGCTGAATAGCTGAATCGCACGGTCCAACCCTTCCTCCGTGCGTTGCTTCGACCAGTACCGTCCTTCGAGATAGAGGCGATAGGCCTGCTCGTTGTCCGTATATTGCTTGGCCGCGGCTTTTTTCTCCTCGCCCGTCAAGCGCATCTGAAGGGACTCCACGATGTCCTTCGCTATGTCGCGCTCGATGGTGAGCAGATCTGTCGCGGGGCGGTCATAGCG
>CAZUPX010001101.1:0-5301 GCA_964622155.1 uncultured Planctomycetaceae bacterium
AAATGCCCGTGGGAATGTCGATCACGCCAAAGCGGCCCAGCAGGTCGGGCAGCTCACGCTTGTCGGTGACCACTTCCGCCACGGCCGGCAGAGTGGCGACTTCGTCGGGCGCACGCGTGGCGTAGCAGCCCATGACAACGATCCGCGTGCCCGGATTGCGACGGGCCAATTGGCGGATCACCTGCCGGCTCTTGGAATCACCCTCGGCGGTGACCGTGCAAGTATTCACCACGCACAGGTCGGCCGGCTCATCGTCGTTGGCATCGCGATAACCGGCCGTGACCAGCGCCTGGCGCACAAACTCGGTTTCGTACTGATTGACTTTGCAGCCTAGCGTTACTGTCTTGAGTGTCGCCATGGGCAACATCTTACAGCGCGGCACGGCAGGCTGTCACTCCGGCACCGGCTCGATGCTGGATGACATCGAGCCCTTGCACGAGCTCAACAGAGGATCTTTGCCGTAGGCGTGGATCTGATCGCGCTTCAGCTCGGCGTGTTCGCGCGTGGTGGTCAGGACGATGGCTCGGCCGCGGCCGTCGACCTCCATGGCGATCTGAAAGCCCTTTTCGATGGGGTGACCAAAGAGCTGTTGCATCATGGCCACGACGTACTCGGGCGTGTGGTGCTGGTCGTCCCACAAGATGACGTTGTAGCGGGGCTGGCGCTTGGGCTTTTTGGATCGCGTCGTGCGCCGCGTGAGTACAACCTTTTCGGCGGTTTCGACAGCCACTGCCTGTGACTCATCTGCCACGGACTTCACCTCACTGGAATTTGCACGCCGCAATAGCCGAACCGCCCGCCAGCCATTATATTGCACACGCCAACCAGATGCGAGCATTTTGGGACGTGCGCTGATCGATCTCCGGCGGCGTGGCAGTTTCTGCCCGCGGACTCGTACACATGGCATCTTGCCGAGTACGACGAGGCGTTGGGTCAGCGACCTCGTTGCGCCGCACATCTCCACCGACCAAAGGCCGCGCAAGCGGCCAGGGATTCTAGCGGTGGGCGACAGCCCGCTGGTCCGAGTTTGAGAAATTGCCTCAGAGCTGCGCAAGCGGCGAAGGGGCATCGCCTACGCCGCTGCCCGGCTGATTCGCTATCGCGGCCTCAAGCCGGTGGGCTCTCGCTCACCGCTAAACTCCCAGGCCCCGTTGGGGCCCAACGATGTCACTCATGGTGATGTCGCGGCGTGCCGGGTCGGTTTCCAGCAAAATCCAGCTAACGGTCCACGAGCGCGGGTTGATCTTGTGACGGGCGGCCGGTTGTGATAGCAAGCCGCATGGCCAGCGGATTGCGGGAATTGACTGCTCGCCGTTACCTTCAGGTTGGGATCGCATGGAATGCGTGGTGAACCTCCAGAACGCCTGGTAGCACTCATCGAGCGACTTCATTTGGCCTCCGCGGCCGAAGTGGCCGCCATGCGGTCGCGAGTCCGCCGGCTGGCCGGTGAGCTTCCGGATTTCGAGAGTGTGTGGGTCGACGCGCTGGCCCAGGCGCGAATCGTCACTTCATATCAAGCCGCCGAGATCAACGCCGGCCGCGGCGAGTCGCTGGCCTGCGGGCCCTATGTCATCGTTCGGCCGCTCCCCTCCCCCGCCTATGCCGCGTGCTTCACCGCGCGCAACATCGAGACCACTCGTATGGTCAGACTGTATGTTGTGAAAGGCTGCCAGGTGGCCGCCGCGACGGCGGCCCGCGCCATCGGCGAGCTGGCGACACAGCTTGCCTCGTTACACACGGCCAATGTATGCGCGGTTGACGACGCCGGCCACGAAGCCGATCGCGTGTGGGCCGCGTGTCCCACGTTCGACGGCATCACCGCGGCCGACTGGATGGCGGAAAATGGCCGCTTTCCGCCTGTTGCGGTGATGCACATTGCGCGCGAAATGATTTCGCGCCTGGCGGCGCTCGAGCGACTTTCCCAGGCACACGGCGACATAGGCGCGGCCGGCCTCATCCTGCAATCCGGCGGTCAGGTCATGCTGCCGATGCCGGGCTTGCGGGCGATCGTTCGACCCCACGAGGGATACAGTTTCAACGATCTGTCGCCCGAGGCGTACGACTATCTGGCACCCGAGCGAATAGCCACAGGCTCGCCGCCGACCTTGGCCGGCGACGTGTATGGTTGTGGCTGCTTGTGGTGGCACCTATTGACGGGCCGGGCGCCGTTTGGCGGCGGCAACAGCCTGACGAAGCTTCAGGCGGTGCACGCGGCGAAGCTCGTCGACGTGCGACAACTGGCGAGCGACGTGCCCGACGCCCTGGCTGGCGCCATCGAGCGCTGCGCTGCCCGAGATCCGGCCGCGCGCCCGCGATCGATCGCGGATCTTGCATCGCTATTGGGGCCTGCGCCGCGCGGCGGTGCGGCCGCGCTTTCCCGCTGCCTTGGCGGGCACGGACGACCGGCAAGCGAGGGCCGGCGTCGTGCACGGCGATCCAGGCGATCGAGAATGCCGACGATGATCGCGGCGATCGTAGTCGCGTCGGCGCTGGCGATGCTCGCGCTACAGTGGAACGGGCGCGGCCAGGCGCCTCACGGCACGACATCCTTGATCCGCGCGACGTCGACAGCCAAGCGGCTCGACCGGTCGGTCGCGCAACCCAATACAAAGACTCCGGGCTACGCCGAATTGCCCGCACGCGACGCAGCGGTCACTTTGGCCACGGCAGTCGAGCCGGCCGGCAGTACGACCGTGAAAGACATGGTGCTGTCGGCCGATGACGGCTGGCAATTGGACTCGCTTGCCCTCAAGACCGGACAGCGCGTGCGCGGGCCCGCGGGCAGTCGTCCGCGCGTCAGCGTGCCGCCGGGCGGTTTGGTGGTCGGCTGCGACGACGTGAGTTTTGAGAACATCGACTTCGTTTGCGAAGCACGTGACGGCGACCGCTCGACCGAACACGCCGCAATGATCGTGATCGCGGGACAGTCGGTCGAGTTGCTCGGCTGCTCGTTGGCTGGCAGGGGTGATGCCGCGCCCGCGGCAATCCGCTGGAACGGATCGGCCGATCGCCAGCTCGGTCCGGGTGGCGAATTGACGCTGCGAGATTGCGTCGTGAGCGGCCTGGCGGCCGTGTTCGACTGCCCGGGGACGGCCAATTTGTCGGTCCGTTTGAGCAATACGTTGTGCTTAGCAGCCGGCCCGATTGTGCGTTTGCGCGGCCGGACGTCGGGCGACGAGCGCCTTGCGATGTCGCTCGATCACGTGGCGACGCGCGGCGACGGCGCCGTGCTCGAGGTTCGCTATGGCAAGTTGGACAAATCGTCCCGGCCGATCGAGATCTCGATCATCGTGACGGCCAGCGCCCTGGACACGAATCCTGGTGGCGGCCTGCTGGTGTTTGCCGGAGCACAGCGACCCGATCCGTTGTTGCGGACGATCACTTGGAGCGGCGACGGATCACTGGTAACGCCGCAGGCGGCGATGGCTGTGTGGCACGGCCCGGGCGACAAGCGGCATGTGCTGCCCGAAGATGCCCTGGAAATTGCTGGGCTGGTGCGGAGCCGAGTAGAGTTTGCCGGCAGTGCTGAGGGGCCACCATCGGCATCTCGCGTGATCCGGTGGCAGGCCCCCTTGCGTTCGCCCGAGGCACCCGGAATCGACAGCAATTCGCTGTATTTGCCGAGAAACTAGGCAAGTATTTGATTTGACTGTTGGCCGAGTTGGGATATGTTTTTGATAATACCTAAATTCAGGCGTCGCCGACCTATCCGATCTTCGGCGCCGGTGCCTACGAGATTAACTCATGATGCGCAACCTCCGCAGGTTGTTTTTCGAAGACGAAGCGGCCACAGCCGTTGAATATGCCGTCGTGCTTGCGCTAATCCTGATGGTCGTCTTCGGCGCCGTTGTGACGATGGGGCAGACTACGGCGCAAAGCTGGAGCAACAGCAATACGTCGCTCAAGGCTGTTAACTTCGGTTCGTGAACGACCGCCACGCCATGCCGATCGGGCCGCATCCTTGCGATGCACGCCCCGGCGTGATTGCGCGATCTATTCGGCCGGACGAACGCGGTCGTAGTAGAGCAGCCCGACCAGGGTCTTTGCGTCCTGGATCGTGCCGTCCGATACCATTTGCATGGCCTCGGGCCACGAGACCACAAAGTTCTCGATCTTTTCGCCCGCCTCCCGCGCCGCGTCGCCGGCGACCAGTCCCCGCGCTACGAACACGTGCATGCGTTCACTGATGATTCCAGGTGACATGTAAAACTCGATGAGTTTTTCCAGGATCCTGGCGCGATAACCGGTCTCCTCCCACAGTTCGCGGCTGGCAGTGACCGCCGGATCCTCGCCTGGCTCGAGCGTGCCGGCCGGCAGCTCGACGAGCGTTCGACCGACCGCCACGCGATCGTTGCGAATCAGGCACACCTGGCCGTTGTCCAACAGCGGGATGATCGTCACGGCGCCGGGATGCTCAATCGTGTCCTTGACGTGAGTGGTGCCGTCGGGGTTTTGCTCAACGTGGCGGACCACGCGAAAACGTCGGGTCGTCAGCAGGACTTCGGGCTTTGTGGCCATGATCGGCTCGCGAATTCGAAATCGTTGATTCCAGACACGCCGGTTGTTAAGATAGCCGTGGCGGCATTTTTCCCCAAACCGCGACCTTCGAGACGCATCTCGGGCACAGGAATCTATGAGCGAATTCTCGCCTTGGAGCGTGCAGTTGGGGCGCTTCTACCGCGTGCCCGTTCGCGTCCACTCCCTGTTTTTTGCGGTGGCCGTGGGGATCATGTTTGTGGCCGCCCGACAGGGTGGAAGCGACTCGTTGGCCTATGGGCTGATTGCTGTCGCGGTGCTGTTTCTGAGCATCCTCGCCCATGAATTCGGCCATCTGTTCGCCGCCGCTCGGATGGGTGGCCATTGCGACCAGATCGTCATTGGACCATTGGGGGGAATAGGCCAAGTTGAGGTCTCTCGCGAGCGTCAGGCCGAGCTGATCGCGGTCCTGGCCGGGCCAATGGTCAATGTCGGGCTCCTTCTGGTTGTCTTGCCGATCCTGATCGTGGCGCGGGTCGATGTGGCGCCGCTAGCGAGCGTGCTGGAACCCGCTGAATTGCTGCAAGGCGACTGGTGGGTCGTTGCACTCAAGCTGATCTTTTGGACCAATTGCTTGCTGCTGGTTGCAAACCTGCTGCCGGCATTTCCGTTGGACGGTGCTCGGCTGCTGCGTGCCATGCTCTGGCCTTCGCTCGATTACCGCGGCGCCGGCCACGTGGCCGTGCGCACCTCGAAGCTCACGGCCATCGGCATCTGCGTGTTGGCATGGCTGGTGGGCGATGCGTTGCTGGCCGACGTGCTGCC
>CAZUPX010001102.1:0-3624 GCA_964622155.1 uncultured Planctomycetaceae bacterium
GCACAAAAAGCCAGCCGAGTTATCCGGCGGCATGCGCAAGCGCGTGGGCCTGGCCCGTGCGCTGGCCCTCGAACCCGAACTGATGCTCTACGACGAACCGACCACAGGCCTCGACCCGATCATGAGCGACGTGATCAACGAGTTGATCGTGCGCACGCGCTCCGGGCATCAGGTCACCGGCGTGATCGTTACGCACGACATGCGCACGGCGTACAAGGTGGCCGACCGCGTGATCATGCTTTATCCCTTGAGCCGGCTGGACCGCGACGAGCCACAGGTGATATTCGACGGCCCGCCGCGCGAGATCGACCAGGCGAGCGATCCGCGGGTCACGCAGTTCGTGCACGGCGAAGCGGGAGAGCGATTGATGGAGTTGAGAAAAGCCGCCGAGCTTCAGCAAGCAAACAGGACATGACCGATTGGGTGCGTGCCGCCGAGTGCAGCAAGCATCGCTGTGCCAACTGAGCAGCCATGGACGAACGAGTCATCAAATTTCGAGTCGGGGTCATGGTGCTGGCGACCCTGTTCATTGCCGGGATCCTGATCCTGCTGTTCAGCGATACGCGCTCGCTGGTGCGCCCGACGTACACGATTCATATGCACTTTACCGATGCGCCGGGTGTTACCGAAGGTACACCGGTGCGCAAAAGCGGCATTTTGATCGGCCGTGTCACGAAGGTCGAGTTCGCCGACCAGGGCGGGGTCAACGTCGCCGCCAGCATCGACCGCCACGTCAAACTTTACCGCAGCGAAATTCCGCAAGTCACCGGTTCGCTGCTGGGTGGCGATGTGGTGATCCAGTTTGTCCGCAAGTCGAACTTGCCGCCAAAACAACAACCCCCGACGTCGGCCGAGGCGCCGTCGTCGGCGGACGATGCCATAAAGCTTACCGCGACCGGAACGGAGCCCAAGAAGGCTGTTACGGCCGGCGGTCCGGCGGAAAATCCGAACCAGGAGGTCCAGCCGGATGAGTGGATCGAAGGTTCCGTGGCCCCCAACGCGTTTCAAGTCTTTGCCAATTTGGAAACCGAGCTGGGCCGTGCTGTCGGCTCGCTGTCTGGCGCAGGCGACGAAGTCAGCAAGCTGGCAGCGCGCATTAACAGCCTCTTGGAGGGCAACGAAGACCAAATCAGCAGCATCGTCAAGAAGACCGAGCAGACGCTCGACCTGTTCCAGCGCTCGCTGGCAACCTTTGACGACGTGCTTGGCGACCCGCAGGTCCGCGGAAAGCTGAAAGAGGCCATCGCTGGCCTGCCCGACCTGTTGACCGAGACGCGCGGCGCCATGTCGACCATCAAAACCACCGTCGAGTCGGTCGACCGCAACCTGCACAATCTCGAAGGCCTCACTGGCCCGTTGGGCGAGCGGGGTGAGCAAATCGTCACGCGAGTCGATCAGACCATTGGCCGGCTCGATGATCTGCTGGGTGAACTCTCTGATTTCGGCCGCAAGCTCAACAGCGGCGAAGGGTCGTTGGGCAAGATCATGCGCGATCCTGACCTTTACCAGCACTTGAATGGCGCGGCGAAGAACATCGAGCGCATGACTTGCGAGCTTCAGCCAATCGTGCGAGACGCCCGCGTGTTTGCCGACAAGATCGCTCGCCACCCAGAGCTGCTTGGGGTTCGCGGGGCGATTCAAAAGAGCCCCGGCACGAAGTGACGGGCCGATGGTGCAGGTGGCAATCAACGCCCCTAATACGGAAAAGGTCCGCCTGGCCGGGTCGTCGGCGGAGGCGACATCGGCAACGCTGGCGCCGTTGGCGGCGGACCGATGCTTGGAGCAACCGGCGGCGCCGCCAGCGGTGCCTGGCCCGCAGCGACTCCCTGGCGAAGATTCTCGGCTCGCCCCAGTAGCTGCTGACTCGGCACGACCACCTGCGGCTTGAGTTGATAGTCGACGACGCGCTCGTCACGGATCTCGCCCGGCACAAGGTTTTCAGTGACGAAATCCAAGCCTGGATACTCATACCACGGCGTCGGGATTGGCTGGATTACGTTGAGCGTCTCGTAGCCGCTGAGCACCAGTCGAATCTTGCGCTTGCCGTAATACACGAAGTTGGTCGATACGGGCGTGGTGCCGATCTGATAATCGTCGACGTACACCAACGCACCCGGCGGATTGCTGCGAATGGTCAATCGGCGCTGTACGCAGCCCACTTGGCTGCAAAGCACAAGAGCGGCCAGGAGCACCGCACCGACGGTCTGGCGGCGGGCCTCCAACTCGACCACACGACGTAGCATCACCACGCGCGACATGCGGGGAAACAGCCTGGGAAGTGAGGTGTCAGAACGCTTTGGTCCGAAGGGAAGGTCAGGCGGGGGAGTATAGAGAGCGGCCCCGCGGGCCGCTAGACAGGTTGGGGTGGCGCGACTTGTGCAAGCGGTCTGCGGCTGGCTCCGATGCGGTGTACTGCAGTCGTCCAGGCGGCAAGTTAGGGAGCTTGCAACGACGAGGCTCTGTTCGCTAGTTTGGGCATGAGGTACAATAAGCCCTTTGGGCATGCGAACTTTGGGTGGCTTGCTCTTCGTCCGTCATCTAGCGATCTGCCATGAGCGAGACAGCCGAATCTGCTGGCGACGGCCGCAATACACTCCAATATGCGGCGCTCAGCGATATCGGCCTGCGGCGAGCCAATAACCAGGATAGTTTCGCCGTGGCGCTAGCGGCCGACGACAGCGAGGTCGCGCGCCGTGGCCATCTGTTCATGGTGGCCGATGGCATGGGGGCGCATGCCGCCGGAGAACTGGCCAGCAAAATCGCCTGCGATTTCGTGCCCCACACGTATCGCAAGATGCTTGATCGCATGCCCAGCGATGCCCTGCGCCATTCCGTCTTGTCCGGCAACGCCAATATTCACGAAAAGGGGCAAGCCAACGCCGAGTTCCAGGGCATGGGCACGACGTGCACCGTGCTGGTGTTTGTCGGTGGATCGGCGATTGTAGCTCACGTTGGAGACAGCCGTGCGTATCGGTTGCGGCGCGAAACGCTCGAGCAACTTACGTTCGACCACAGCCTGGTGTGGGAAATGATGGCCATCGGCCAAATGCCGCGGGGCGAAATCGCGGGGTTCATACCCAAGAACATCATCACTCGCTCGCTCGGTCCGCACGCGGATGTGCAAGTCGACATGGAGGGGCCTTTTGCGCTCGAGGTCGGCGATACCTTTCTGCTGTGTTCCGACGGTTTGAGCGGCCAACTGAAGGACGAAGAGATCGGCGCAGTCTTGTCCACGTTGCCACCGGCTGAGGCGGCGCGCGCCCTGGTAGATATGGCCAACTTGCGCGGTGGTCCCGACAATATTACGGCCGTCGTTGTGCGAGTGTTGACGGCCCCCGTGGCCGATGGTGAGCCGCCGTCCACGAGCGAGGCTCACCGCCCAAATTCGTCGGTGCATCCGGCGCTGTGGGGCGCGATGGCCATGTGCGTGCTGGTGGCGTTGACGCTGGCGATGGCGCAAAAGCTAGTCCCCGCGCTGGCTAGCGGGCTGGCGGCGGCCGCGCTGGCTGTTGTGGCGTTGGTCGCCAGTCTGATCAAATCGCCGCCGCCGACCGCGACAAGTGTCACCGAACGGCTTGGTTCGGGTCCTCACGCGACGCATCCTTGCGCGCCTGACGCCGAGCG
>CAZUPX010001103.1:0-1967 GCA_964622155.1 uncultured Planctomycetaceae bacterium
CTTGGCACGCTGGCAGGCTCAATGGGTGGCCGATCGCCTGGCTGCAAGCGGTGTCGCGGTGGATCTGATTCTGATCACCACGCGGGGCGACACCGACCATAGCGAGCCGATCACAAGCGCCGCCAGTCCTGGCGTGTTCACAAAAGAGCTCGAGCGCGCTTTGGCCGATGGGCAAATTGACCTGGCCGTGCACAGCCTTAAGGACCTGCCCACCGACATGCCACAGGCACTGATGCTGGCCGCAGTCCCCGAGCGCGAGGACCCTCGCGACGTCCTGGTCAGTCGCCGAGGCACGCTGGCCGAATTGCCGGCCGGAGCAGTCGTCGGTACGGGCAGCCTGCGGCGGCAGGCACAGCTATTGCATGTCCGCGCCGACTTGACCGTGCGCGATATACGCGGCAACGTCGACACGCGGCTGGAAAAGGTGGCCGCCGGCCAGTATGACGCTGTCGTTCTAGCCCATGCCGGACTCAAACGGCTCGGTCGCCAGGACCAAATCACCGAAATCTTCGATGGCGACGTGTTTCTGCCGGCAGTCGGACAAGGCGCGCTGGCGATCCAGTCGCGCTGGGACGACGCGGCCACCTGCCGCGCTGTGGCCGCACTCGACCATTTGCCCAGCCACCAGGCAGTGCTGGCCGAGCGCGCGTTGCTAGCGGCGTTGGGGGGTGGATGTTTGGCGCCCATTGGCGCCTTGGCTCAGCAGACGTCGGACGACATGTTGCGTCTGGATGCCGTCGTGCTCAGTGCCGACGGACGACAGCGACTGTCGGCCAGTGGCCGGGCGGCGGCACGGGCGGGGCTCGATCTGGCCGCCGACGTAGCCGGCCGGCTGTTGGCGCAGGGTGCGGCCGAATTGGTGGCGGCGTCACGGCACAAAGGTTGATTCACGTTCCAGCGGCCGCCAAGTCCTTCCCAGCCGACATACTCCGCAAGATCGCCTGATCGCTCGCTACCGCGGTCAAACTCCAGCTAACCGGCAGGTTTGCCTGTGAAGCTATGCGGTCTTTGAGCGTCGAAGCATTCCCCCCTGCTCAAAGTCTCCCAAGATTCCGGCCGAAGCGTTTGCACAGGATGGCGAAGGGATTGATTTCGCTAACTGTTTTACTGGTGCTGCATGCACCTAAGGCCGATCTACGCTAAAGAACGTGCGCCACCGGTCGAGGAAGGGCAACGGCGCGTTCGACCGACAAGCCTCACGCGGACCGAAGCTCCGCGGCAGCGAGGCGGCGACTCAGGGATGAGAAGTTTTTCATGGAAATCCACACGACCCGATTTGGAAACGTCGAGATCGAGCCAGCCGATGGCATTTTTTTTCCGACTGGGATGTTGGGACTAGGTGACTGTTTGCAGTGGGTGCTGCTGGCCGACAGCCTCAACGATTCGTTTGGCTGGCTGCAGAGCACCGACCACGCCGAGATCGCGCTGGCGGTGGTCAATCCGCGACGGTACGTAAGCGACTACGAAGTGCGGATCGCCCGCAGCGAGCTGCGAATCTTGGCCTTGGATTCGCCGGATGACGCCCACGTGCTGGTCATCGTGAGCAAACATGAAGTTGCAATCACGCTCAATCTAAAGGCCCCGTTGGTCATCAACTTGCAGCGCCGCCTTGGACGCCAGGTCGTAAACAACGCGGACCACCCGATTCAATATCAACTTGTCAGCGAACAGCCATCCCGCAAGAGAATAGCTTAAGGAAGGAGCCATCGATGCTTGTCCTGTCGAGACAACGCGACGAAAGCATCATGATTGGCGACAACATTGTCGTCACGATCGTGGACATCCGCGGCGACAAGGTACGGGTAGGGATCAACGCTCCGACAGAAATCCCCGTGCATCGGCAGGAAATCTACGAAGCCATTCAACGCGAGAATCTCCGTGCCAGCCGCGTCGATCCCAAGGACGCGCGCAGCCTGGGCAGTCCTCCGTCGGGCGCCAAGAAGCGCCGCGACATCTAGATTCTGGCC
>CAZUPX010001104.1:0-1577 GCA_964622155.1 uncultured Planctomycetaceae bacterium
CGCCGGTTCGACCCCGGTCGCCCGCTTTTTGTCCAGCATTCGAGATTGGTTCACTTTTTGTCCGACCCCGTCGTGCCGTCGCCTTCGCCCTTCCAGACAGGGTTCCGGTAGGGTTCCGGCTCGACTCCTGGGCGGTCGAAATCAGGCCGTCCAACTCGTCAACGACGCCCCGCACGCTCCCGTAGTGCTTGTCGATCATTTCGAGGCTCGTGCCGGATTGGCGCGCGACGAACAACGGATTCACGCCAATGGAGAGCATGTACGTGATGTACGTGTGTCGCGTGTTGTAGAACGGGCGTGGTCGGATGCTCAACGCGCGGAGCGCAGGGATCCACTCACGCCGGTAGAAGTTCGCCTCGTCGATCGGCGCGCCGTGCGACGTCGTGAACACGAAGTCGTCGTGCTTCGGATGCAGGGGCTGGGCTGCCTTCAGGACGTGAAGCAGATCAGCATGGATGACGACGTCGCGATTGCTCTTTCCCGTCTTCGTCCTCCCATCGTGGCCGAGGACGCGGCTGCCGCGAATGCGAATCCGGCGGCCGGCGAGGTCCAAGTTCTGTTGCCGCAAGAAGATAGCCTCTGACGGGCGGGCACCCGTCCAAAACTGATGAACCACGAACGGGTGGTAATGTCGCCGCTTCACGCGGAAGTGTTCGATGATGCCATCGCGCTCGTCATCCGTATATGGATCGATGTCCGCCGCATCCCGCCCCTGGTTCTGGCGTTCGAGCTCTTCACGGTCGTAAAGCGCGCGCAGATCGGGGACGTAATAGCCGGCCGAGCGGGCGTCCCGGAGCATCGCACGGAGCGCGCTATGGATCGCACCGTCCACCGTAGCGGGCTTGAGTCCTCCCGCCAGGAGCTTGCGTTGTAACGCGGTCAGATGCCCCGGGGTCAGCTCATCCAGTCGCAGAGGTCCCAGGTGCGGCAGCACGCTCGTCTTGATGTACGACGCGCGGTTGATCGCCCACTTCGGGCTGACCGTGCGGCCCTGCTTGGTGCGCAGCTCGTCATCACTGTCGGTGAGTGCCCCTGGAGCCTTTCCCCAAACACGAAAGAAGTTGTTCAACGTGATGGGCTTTCGTTGCTCTTGATCGTGCGCGGCGGGCCGGAAGAGATACGCGAGATTCCCCTCTGGGAACCATCTCAAATAGTCGAAGATGCCGTCGGAGATCTCCTGGTTGATCACGGCGGCGCGCGTCTCGACCTTTGCGCGGTTTTCGGGCGAGTCGTGCAGCTTCGTGCCCTCGTGGCTTTCGCGACCCTTCCAGTACACACGAAAGGCGAGGAATCCATGGCGGTTCACGCGGACGGTGCAGCTCATTGACGGGCGCCCTATAGCCCTTCTACACGGACAGCAGCAACCGATCGTCGCAGAGTCCTCGCCATTGGTATCGACTCGAGTGGAGATACGTCTTTTCCGTCAAGCCAGTTGATCAGGGCGTCACGTTTGAAGCGCGGTCGAAGTCCCTTTGGACGGGTGAAGTGCACCCCCTCAACGAGGGTTCCATCGGCCATTAGATTGCGCAGCCGCTTTGCCGATACGCGTGCCAGGACAGCGGCCTCATCGATCGTCA
>CAZUPX010001105.1:0-6338 GCA_964622155.1 uncultured Planctomycetaceae bacterium
AACGGTAGACAGCAGACAGGGTAAGCAAGCGGCCACCGGGTCAGGGATGCTGACGGGTGAAGCGTTCGGCGGCAGGCTCTCGTCCCCCTGTCTACCGTCTACTGTCTGCCGTCTACTGCCTGGTGCTTCCCTTAAAACGCAAGAGTCCTCGGTCCGCTCGTGGCGGTTCGAGGACTCTCGAGGGCATCGTCCCGATGCCTGTCGCTAGCACGTCATCCTGAGTGCTATTCGTCGAGTACTTTCGCTTTAGAACGACCAGCCCACGCCGGCAAAGGCACCGTGCAGGATCAGGCTGCCATCCTGCTTGACCTGGGCAAAGCCCGCCGTGTCGGCCAGGACGGGCAGGAACTGGTTGTCGGCCAGGGCGATGTTGTTGACGCCGATGAAGCGGTAGCCGAGAAAGCCCCGCCAGTTGTTGGCGAACTGCCAGCTAAAGCCGGTGTCGAGCTCGGCCAACAGGGCGAAGTCGGTCTTGCTGGCAGCGATGTTATAGGTCGGATTGTTCACCGCATCGCCCGTGTAGAGCAAAGTCTGGCAATTCATCTGGTTGCCGAAGAGGCCGACCTTGGGAATCAAGAACACGCTCAGCCGGTCGGTCCACACCCAGTTGATCAGCGATCCGACCTGGCCGCCGTACAGGTTGTTGATGGTCCCGAACTTGAGATAGGCCTCGTCCGCGCCGCCGTTAGCGCCAAAGCTTGAGTTGAAGTTGACCGCGCCGAATGTGACGTCTTCGGCAAAGCGGAAGTATCGGAAGCCGGCCAGGCCGGCCATCTGGAAGTTGCCGACCTGGTAGATGCCGGTCATCGCGTTGAGTTCGAGGTTGTTGACGATGTCGCGGCGCCAAATGCGGTGTTCGCTGGCGTTGTCGAAGTAGTCAACAGCGTCAGGGAAGTTGCCGCTGCCCATCGCGACGTTGGCCATATCGATGGTCGTACTCAACGGGGTGACGGTGTCAGTGACACTGGAGAAGCCCTCCATCGGCGCCAGGCCCCAATAGGTGAAGAACATCGACGGACCGCAGGGCCCGGAAAAGTTATATCCAATCGTGAACTGGCCCCCAGGCGCCCAGTTGGCTCCCGCGTTCTGCGTGTTCAGCAACTGGTTGGTATTGGTGGTTTGAAAGGTGGTCGAATACGGATTCGCTCGGCTGCGACCCATGGCCAGCACGCCGACGCCCACGAACCAGCCGCTGGGATTGCAGGTCTGGCAGCTCTCGTCCCAGCAGTTCGAGTTCAGAGCCTCGTCGAAGCTGCCGGTCGGTTGAGGCGCGGCTGCCTCAGGGGCGCCGGTGAACGAAGTGCCCGCTGGAGTTGGCGTTTGCGGATTGGAGTAGTAGCTGGCCGACGCGAAGCTCGCTGGCGGAGCCGAACCCGGCCAAGGCAGCAGCGACGTATAGGTGCCGTTCTGACCGCTCGCCGCTTGAGCCGACAGGCCCATCGCCAAAAGCGCAACAAGCCCGGCCGTGCAGAAGAGTTTCATCGCAACAGACTCCTTTCGGTTACTTCGTATGACCCTTCGCGCCGCTCGTGCTGGCAGCGGCACGACCACTTTCCGTCAGGGCCAATCGATCATCGACGAGCGTCTCGACGCGGTGGAATCCCTTCCGCGATCCGGCAATCCTTTTTCCTTAATTACTCCCATCGTCACGAAGGGGGGCGGGCGTTGGCACGATTGAAGGTCGGCTGGCGACTTTTTTATCGCGTAGGCCCGATCCTTCGGCGCGATCCGTTCGACCGGCGCATCAGGCATTCAGATACTTTGCGCACCGTGCGTCAAAAGCCGCACAGTTTGGCGCCGTAGACGGCACGACCGTTACCAAGCGCAGCCGACGGACGAGGCCGCCCGCGGCATCTGGCAAGATGTGCCGCGTTTAACCTTTGGCACATCGCCGAGCCAGCGCCGGGCAATCCATGCACACAAAAGCGGGCGATTATCCGGCACAGACGGAACGCTCGCTGCTCGCGGCACGGCAGGCCGAGACGTTCGAACCCGCGAAAACCGGACAATCAGCCCTTGGCAACCTCGCGGGCCAGTTGCTGGTAGTCCTCGGCCCCGTTGGAGCCCGGGGCGTAGTGAAAGATGGACTTGCCAAAGCTGGGGGCCTCGGCCAGCCGGATATTGCGGCGAATGCGAGTTTGAAACGTCCGGGCGTCGGCCCAAGGCGTGTGCGGCCGCCGGCTCTCGCGAAAAAACTGCTCGACGTCCTGGGTCACCTCGGCCGCCAGCCGAGTGCCCGAATCGTACATGCAATACACCACGCCGCTGAGCTTCAGCCGCTCGTTGAGTCGGCGGGCTACCAGGTCGATCGTCTCCAACAGCTTACTCAAGCCGTGCAGCGCGAGGAAATGGGGCTGCAGCGGCAAAAACACCTCGTCCACCGCGGCCAGGGCGTTGAGGGTCAGAATGCCCAGCGACGGCGGGCAATCGACAAACACGAAGTCGAATTGATCGCCAATCTTCGCCAGCTTGTCTCGCAGAATCACCTCGCGGCCCACGACGCCAACCAGCTCGACCTCGGCCGCGGCCAGGTCGATGTGCGATCCGGCGACCCATAGATTGTTGCCGCACTGGCGCCACACGTCGCTCAACTGTGCTTCGCCGGTGAGCACGTCGTAGACGCTGCGCTCATCGCGCGCCGGCTGGAGTCCCAAGTGCAGCGTCGCGTGGGCCTGCGGGTCCAGATCGACCAGCAACACGCGCTGGCCGGTGTCGGCCAGGGCGGCACTAAGATTGACCGCCGTGGTGGTTTTGCCCACACCACCTTTTTGATTGATGATGGCAATCGAACGCATGGATTGCGGAACTCCTTTTCCTGCACGGCCCCGACCGGAAGCGCGTCAGTCAAGGATTATAGCCGCGCGGCGCGCGTTCGGCCTAGTGCGCATTTGACCCGCCTGGCAACAATAAATCGCGGCGGCGGCAATTGGCGAACCGGCGGCTGCATGAATGGTCAGACGGTGCAGATGTCGCGACGGCTCAAGACGACGCCAGCGGCGATCCAAAGAAATGCTCCCGCACCGACAAGCACACCCATGTCGCGCCATGGCACGCTGCCGTCGCGCAGAATGTAGAGCGGCCGGTAGTAGTCCAGGATGCCGACGAACGAAATCCGCTCGGCCACGTCCCAAAACGGCACTAGAAAATTAAGCAGGAAAGATGCCAGTAACAGCAAGAACACAATAGTGATGGCCACGCCGCGGCGGTTGCTCGACGCTGACACGAGCCACGTCAAACCACCGACAGCAAAGTACATGCAGAATAGATTGCCAAGCACGATGATCGTGCGTGCCAGGTCGGCCCGCTCGGAGACTTCGACGTAGCTGCTGCCCGCCAGATTCCCGGCCAGTCCCAGCACCAGGACAGCGACCCCGGCTGCCAACCAGACTGCTGTTTCCGCACGGAGAATCGTCCAGCGCGTCACAGGCAGCGTGAAGATCAGGTCGATCGTACCACGCTCGATCTCACCGGCTGGCATTCGCGTGCAGCAGACAAGCGCGTGGCTCCACACCAGGGCCAGCACGACCGGATGCACCCACGCGAAAGCCATGAACGCCTCCGGCCCGATCGGGCCCGACACGTTGACGCCGAGCATCGCGCCCACGAAAGTCTGGATGAATTGAATCCGCATCAAGGTGTCGGAGAACTGTTCCTGGAATGTCGGCAGGACATACGCCAAAACCGCCTCGACTGCAAACAACAGCGCGCCGCACAACAGCGTGACCGGCCACGTCTCGATCGCCGCTTTGACCAGAAAGCCGCAGTTCATGGCTGCCGGTCCCCTACGGCGTAGTAACTGCGGAACAGCGTCTCCAGGTCGGGCCGCGAGATCGCCAGATCGTCGACTGCCCGACCGGCCAACCAGGCAACTAACGGTTCGACCCCGCCTGACAGCATGCAGCTCCAAACCAATCCGCTTCGGTGTTCGACATCCAGAAAGGATGGCGGCGCGGCGTCTGCGGCGACCTGGTCGCGCCAGCGGATCGTCACCTGGTGGCCGGCTCGGCGACGGAGCGTTTCCAGCGACTCGTCGGCGACGAGCCTCCCCTCGCGAATCACGGCCACGCGGTCGCAGAGCTGCTCGACTTCGCCCAGCGAATGACTGGAGAAAAATACTGTATGCCGGGCCGCAGCCATCTCACGCAAGAGCTGATGGACGACCTCCTGCATCACCGGGTCGAGCGTGACGGTTGGCTCGTCCAGGATCAGGAGGCGCGGCTTGTGTACCAGCGCCAGGATCAGACCCAGCTTCTGCCGCATGCCGCGCGACATGTTGCGGACCTTCGTTGTCAAATCGAGATCGAATCGCTCGGCCAGTTGGCGGCCGGCGGCGATCAAGTCTCGACGGCGCACGAGGCCCCAGATGCGCAGCGCCGTAAGTCCGTCCATCCAGCCGTGCATGCGCAGGTCGCCGGGCACGTAGCCCACGTCGACTTTGACCGCGTCGCTCGCGCGCCAGCAGTCGAGTCCGAAGATACGCGCCGAACCGGCCGACGGTCGCAGCAGCCCGACCAGGACGCGGATCATTGTCGTCTTGCCCGCGCCGTTTTGGCCGAGAAAGCCGAACAGGGTGCCCTCGGGCACGCACAGATCGACCGTTTCAATTCCGCGGCGCCGACCGTAGACGCGCGACAGGGATTGCGTTTCGATGATCGACACTGACTATTGCACGTCGTAGTTCGCGGCGTCTTCCCAGTCTTCTGGCGCAAGATCGGCAAGTATACGTGCCATATCGCGCACTGGGTCCGCTTCATCGTCGCCGAGTACGGCGCGGACTCTCTCATATACTTCGGCGCTCACCAGCACGTATGTCCTCTTAGAGACAGGATCGATGACCTCAAGCGGGCCGTCGGGCGCACCTGCCAGGGCTTGCCGGAGTTCTGGTGAGAGTTCTGCTGACATTTGTATTTCCTCAGTCCCGATTATATCGCCGGATGAATCATCGAGCCAAGGCAACCAATTTCGACCTCGGCATCACCGTATGTGGCAACTGGCCAGGCCGCGCTTCTCCAGATACTGCTGGTGATACTCTTCGGCCCGGTAGAATTCGCTGGCGGGCACGATCTCAGTGGCGATCGGCCGCTTGAACTGGCCGCTTTGGTCGAGCTTCTCTTTCGACGCGGCGGCGGCGGCCTGCTGCTCGGGCGTGTGGTAAAAGATTGCGCTGCGGTACTGTGCGCCCACGTCGGGACCCTGACGATTGCGCTGCGTCGGATCGTGATTCTCCCAGAATACGCCAAGCAAGTTTTCGTAAGACACTTCGGCCGGGTCGAACTCGACTTCGACGGCTTCGGCGTGGCCCGTGCGGTCGGTGCAGACGTCTTCGTAGGTCGGGTTCTTGGTGTGGCCGCCGGTATAGCCGACCGTGGTCGACTTGACGCCCTTCGTCTGGCGGAACGCCGCCTCGACTCCCCAAAAACAACCGGCCGCGAACGTGGCTTTTTGCATGACTGCTCCTTGTGGCACTCGTATTGTAGCACGTGTCTGATTCAAGCCCAGGAACCGCCGTTATCGGGCTCGGTGACCAGACATCAAATCGTTGGCATGTCGAAGTTTAGCGGTGCTTGCGGATTCTTTTTTCCCTCCGCGCGTTGGACAACGCGCAGGCTGCGGCCACTAGTATAGCGACTATGGAGCACACCCAGCCATCCGATGGCGAGCTGGTGGCCAAGACCTTGGCCGGCGACCGCGAGTCATTCGCCTTTTTGTACGACCGCTACGCGCGCCTGGTTCGCGCGGTGGTCTGGGACGTTGCCAGGGACTGGTCCATGACCCACGACCTGACGCAAGAATCGTTCCTGCGGGCGTACCGCAACTTGCGACGGCTGAAGGATCCGGCGCGGTTTGGAGCTTGGGTTGTGGGCATCGCCCGGCACGTGGTCCGCGAGCGGCGGCGAAGCTTGTGGCGAGATCGGCACCAATTCCTCGGCGAGTCATTGGAGGTGTCCTCGGAGCGTGACGACGTTGACGATGCAGCGGACGCCGACGAAATTGACTTCATCATGCAAAAAGTAGCAACGCTCGATGACCGAGAGCGGCTGGCGATCCACTCGTTTTTTCTCGACGATCGCGGCGCCGACCACGTGGCCGAGCAGTTGGGGTTGTCGAGGTCGGGGCTGTACGCGCTCGTCACACGCGCCTTGGCGCGGCTGGCCGCGCTGGTCCGCCCACAGGAATCGAACAAGGAAACGGAACCATGAGCTGTCCAGTTATTGAAGAGATTGCCGGAGTCGTCATCGGTGCGCCGGACATCTCTGGCACGATTTCGCATCTCGGCGAGTGCCGCGAGTGCGGCGCTCGAGCGAAGGAAATTCGCATGCTGACCGCGCGGCTGGCGG
>CAZUPX010001106.1:0-2527 GCA_964622155.1 uncultured Planctomycetaceae bacterium
AGACCGCGGAGGTGTTCGTGGTCTGGCTGAGCCAGATTTTGTAGTCCCCGCCATCGGTAGCCACGTAAACGGTGACGTGCGCCACGCCCGAGCCGCCTACGTCGTCTTGCGCGTTCCAGCGCACTTCGTACGAGGAACTATCCTGCGTTAGCGGCGTCGCGGTGAGCATGGTCGTCGGCGCGACACCGTCGATCGATTGCGTAAGCTGCTGTGTGTCTTCAGGCGGCGCCGTGTTGAACGTAACGCGAGCTCGGGCGCCGATCGGTGTGTTGGTCGCCAAGTCAGACTTGGGCAGCACGGTGTAGCTGACGAATCCGCTGCCGCTCCCTTGGGCATTGTTAGGTGGCAGCAGCCCTTTGGTTGCATCTTGCAAGACTTCGCCCGTGTTCGGATCGATCGCTTGCAGCACCCACGTTGCCACGTCACTTTGCGGATCCAGGCCGCAGCTGACACGCAGAATGAACCCTTTGCTTTGCGTGAAGTCGAAATCTCCTTGAAAGACGCTGCGGCCGCTGGGGATGTGCACATGGATGTCGCCCAGCTTCAAATCCCCCAACTGGAAGCTTCCGGGCTCCAGATTTGGATCGAGCTTCGATAGGATGCGCACATCGCTGACCGTGGCAGAAGCATTGGCAGGATTGGCGAAGTTGACTGTGTAGGGCAGCGGTTGGCCGAGCGGCAGAA
Organism: uncultured Planctomycetaceae bacterium; assembly: GCA_964622155.1. GTDB lineage: Bacteria > Planctomycetota > Planctomycetia > Pirellulales > PALSA-1355 > CAZUPX01. The sequence continues at coordinate 685 of CAZUPX010001106.1, forward strand.
ACTGATTGGCACCATACCCCTGCGGTCCGGAAAGCGAGGCGATGTGTCCCTGCGACGCGGTGTTGATCAACAACTGCGAGAAGTCAAGCGGCGAGAGGGCTCCCGCCCCCACAGCGGCCGGATCTGGGAGTTGTGTCAGACCGGCGCGGTCTTGGAAGGGGATCCACGGTACGTATATGTTAAAACTTTCAAAGTGCGTGGGACTCGAGGTTCCCAGGTCATAATCTGAGGACTTCGGCAGAATTGGTACGGGAACGTCGAGAGAAAAGTAGTCATTTTCGCGGTGATCGATGGTATGCGGTGCAAGCGTGCCCGTTTGGTCTCCATACCATGTGTGAACGTCGGAGAAGAAATCAACCAGATTGCCGTTCGTGACGATCTGGTCGCCGGTAGGACCAGCCAGGATGCCGGTGGCTAGCGTCGAAAGCAGACTCTGGACTTTGGGGTTTTCACGGATTGGCGGCACGCCATTGACGGATTGCAAAACCCCTGCATCCTCAAGCGCAGCCAAATAGGCCTGTGTCCAGGCGTCGGGATCAGCCGCCAGTACCGTCAATCCCTGAGACGCACCGGGGTCTTTCAGAATCGCCGCGCGGAGCTTTAGAGCCTCAGCAGTCTGCTGAGCGATAAATTCGTCGCGCGTGAGCGCCGTTGCCGCACCGACGATGTTGTAGCGGAAAGGGATGAATATCTCGCGGTGCAACAACGGATTGGCCGTTGCCTTGTAAATGTCGTAGAGTCCAGGATAGATGTTGTCCAATCCCTGCGGACCCGCGTCGAGCAGGCCCCTGGTCTGTGGAAATTCGGCATAGATCTGTTTGCGGAACGCATCAAAGTCCGCGTCGAGCAGCTCCTTGAGACCCGGATACGTGCTCACGTTTAATGTCAGACCGGTCGATGCGCCGGCGCCCAGGTCGAAGGCATATCCCGGGGCGAGTATTTGTCCAGTCGTATTGACGGCCGAGTCCAGACTCGCCCAGGCCACGTTGGTCAAGCTGGCGGCATCGGGCGAGCCGCGGAAGTTCGAGCTGAAGGTCACGTACGGCAGGTTGAAGATGACCGAATTCGTGCCCATCTCCGGAATGCCGAATTGGAAGTAGACGTACGGCGTGTCGAGGTTTGTCAGGCTTTGCAGCGAGACACTGTAGGTGCCTACGTCGCCGGCCAGGATCACACGCGGCCCACCCAGGCCAATGGTGGCGTCGGGTTCGATCGATTGCTCGATCAAGTATCGATAGGGGACCGTCGCTTCTTGGCCGTCGGGATTGGTCACCGATACGTCATACAGCCCATGAGACGCGCCCGTGAAATCGAACTCGGCAATGATCTTCGTGCTATTGATGACCTGGTACTTGACGGGTTCAAACTCGGCGAGGCCGGGCCGGATGAATTTGACGATCGCGTTGGGATCGAAGTGAGCCCCGCTGATCGTGACGGTGACAAACTTGCCGTCGCCGCCTTGATCTCGGACAATGTTGGTGATTTGGAGCGGCAGGATCTGCGCCAACAGAGTGACCGGAGTATCGTTGGCCGGTTCGGAGTGACCGCGCAAAAGCAGGTAATAAACGCCCGGTTGCGTGGACGGAATCGTCGCGGTCTGATTGGCCGCCAGCGCCCCGGAATCGCTGACGTCGTAGAGGAAGCCGGTGGGAACATCGTTGTGGCGGAGAAATAGCTGGTTGGCGGCCGGCCCGGCGGCGCTAGTCACGCGGACCCTTAGGGTCTCCTTGGCCGGGACGACGATCTGGAACAATCGGTCCTGGCCCGTGCTCAGTGTGGTGTCGAATGGAACATTGAGTTGCAGCGTCGGAACCTGGACGCTAAAGGTGTCGGCCGATGCCGT
>CAZUPX010001107.1:0-4176 GCA_964622155.1 uncultured Planctomycetaceae bacterium
CTTCGGTGGTGGGCTGACCTGCCTACCAGCCTGGGCGCGTCGCTTTCCACGCGTTCGCAATTGGCTCAACGCCAAACTACTGGTCAACGCTGCCCGCTGGTTCCGCAATCATCCCGAGGTGAATGCACTTGCATAATGTTGATAAGCGAGGAGCATGTCGCTCTAGCAGGGACGAAGCCGGCATCGTGACCGTCAGCGCCGCCGAAAAGATCTTGGTCACGGCGGCAGAGGGAAACTCGTCGATCGTGACCGTTCGTGGGCGTCACCTCCCGATGAATTGAGCTGCACCCATTTGCTCCCCCTTTTCCCTCCCAATTGGCTAGACAGCCCTCTTGAAGTTATCGAATGACGCTGGGTCATCGCGCGGCTTGAGAGTTGCTCTGAGACCAACGGACTATTTGTCCGTTGCCGCCAGAGGCAGTGGATATTATCACTACGGGGATGGCGCTCTTGTTCACGGGGCTGCTGTTATGATCAAATTCCCATGCTCGTCGTGTGGCACCATGTTCACCGTTCCCGATGAAGCCGCTGGGCGGACGGGAAAGTGTCATCAATGTGGCACCAAAAATCTAGTGCCCGGAGGCATATCGACAGGCCCGGCAGCACCCCCGCCGACACCCGCGCGGGCAACGGCCACTCCAATCGGTACAGGGTCTCAACTCTATTGCCGCAACTGCGGGGAATCTGTGGCAGCGCAGGCCATTGCCTGTATGTCATGTGGACTAGCCCCGACAAACGGGAACACATTCTGCCGAACATGTGGATCGGCAACGCATCCAGAAGCCGTGGTATGCGTCAAATGTGGTTCGCCCATGAAGCCCGCGCCACCTAGCGCGATTGCTGCGCTTGAAAAGTGTTACTATCCATTCTTGATTGCGTTGATATTTGCCTTTGGCCTTGGTCCGCTCCTACTGGTGCTCGGACTTGTCCTTACTGCACCAACCGGATCGGTCGCTGAAATGGTGCGACGATTTGGCTTGTTCATATTCCTTTACGGGATTGGACTGGTCGTGGCTCTCGGGCTGGCGATGTGCAACTTCATCGTCGCGCGAGACAACAGGTTTGGTACGAAGCCTCTCGACCTTATTGTTTTGATTTTGGCTGCATTGAGTCTCGCATTGCCCATCGTTGGTCTTTCACCTGCAATTCTGCTCACCGAGATTGCAGGCTGCGCCGTGTCAATTGTTGCTCTCCTCAGATATTTGAAAACAACTCGGAGCAAGTGAAAAAGGTTCGCCTTGCCTGCCGCAGAACCGGCCCTAGAATTGTGCAATGCGGGTTCAAGTCGGCGAGGACACACGAAAATGAGACACAAGAATTCAGACTTGATCGAGGGCCGGGGCCGGCAACTTTGTGGCGACATTTGGCTCAACCGGAGGGTATCGCACGAACTGCCCTGGGTGGATCAAGTGGCCTGGGTTATCCAGAACCACGGTTATGAACTGGACGAGGGCCAGCGACAGCAAATGTGGAGCATGGCCTATGGGGCTTATCAGATTGAGTCGGACGAATCGGCCAAGGTCAGCATGGAGATTTAGGCTGGCCGGGCAACCGACTGTCCTGCTTCAGATAGAACTGGAATCTCCGCGTACTGGGGGTTAGCAGAGAGGAAAAGCGGACGCACCTCAATTCCGCACGTCCTCCGTAGCGCGATCTCGGCAGCCTCGATCACGCTCGACAGGCCGCTCGTCGAAAAGTCGTGCTCCGCGGTCACTTGCCTTGGTTAGCCGCGATGCGTTCGGCCAGGCGTCCGGCGGAGTGACACGACTTGCACGAGATGTTACCGCTGGCGGCCGCCTGCGGATCGGTCTGCCACTGTTTTGCAACACGCTCGTAATCCGTATCGGGCAGCAGTTTGATGATCTTCTCAAGGTACTCGTCGCGCTGGTCTTTGTGCCCTGTCCGCTCGGCCGTTTGCGCAAGTCCAGCGAGCAGCTCTCCGCGAATGTGCACGCCAAGCTGATCGACCAATCTGGCTTGCTGCCCCCAGAGGATCTGGTAATTGTCATAGCCCTCGGACCAGGCGACCGCGCGGTATTTCTCGGGCAGCCGGTCGGCGAATACAACGTAGCTCCCACCGACAATCGCGGCCACCGCCGGATGCTTGGGGCCAAGTTTCTTGGCTTCGGCGAAAGCATCGAGCGATTCCTGGTATTGACGTTCAAATTCCTCGGACTTGCCGGCCTCGTGAGCAAGCACCGCGCGATAGAGTCTCGTTCCACCTACCCAAGCCAGCAACTCAGCCTTTGCCCTGGGGCGCTGTTCCAGCAGCAGGTCGATGTTTTTCTCCCCCCGGGCATAACGGTCCATGTCATTCTCCAGCCAGCCAGCGAAAACGTCCTCGCGAACCAGTGTGGAAACGGCAAGCCGCGTGTCTGACAGCGGCGGTTCCGGCGATTGACTGAATGCGGCACGCGCGAGGAAAACAATCGCACAACTCCAGACGATGGCGCGCATAGCCCTTGCTCCTCTTGTGAAAATGAAGTGCTCACCCGGTAGTCCACCAGACCACTATATCATCGAAGGTCAAGAAAGGGAAAGCGGCCGCAACTCGAGGGTGCGGGAAGGCTTTATGGCGGCTGTAGCTGAAGTCGCAGGACTTCAGTGAGGGTGCGCATGAATTCTTGCGAATTCAGCTACGTGCCAGGATTTCCTGCCGCACCCTCTCCACCCAGTGAGGTCGCGTTCAGGTTTGTTGCGGCACGGGTGTCGCTTGCGGAGCCTCCGGCGGAGCCTGTGGCATCGGCGGAGTCGGAGCAGGCTTCGCCCGTGGCTGCTGCGGTCCGGGAAGACCTCCGCCAGGCTGAGCGGCCGGCGGTCGGGCCGGAATGCCGGTCTGCGCTGCGAACATGTCGCGCAGCTTTTGCGCGCCCAGGTCTTGCGGCTGGAGATCCAAAGCCCTGTCGAGCTCGCGCACAGCTTGCTTCGTATAGCCCAGGTAGCCAAAGTGGTATCCCAACAGGAAGCGCAGCGCCGGATCGTCGGGTTTGCCGTCGCGCGCTTTCTCCAGGGCCTTTAGCTCGCTCGTGTAATTGCCAGCGTCGCCGTAGAGTTGGGTGTAGTTCTTCACCACGTTGCCCCATTCGCCTTCGGCCAACATCTGCATGGCCATCTGCACGGTGCCGGCCGCGTCGTCGTAGCGGCCCAACGCGAACAGTGCCTGTGCCATCATCAGCGTCATGCCGCCGTTGTTGGGGTTGTCGACCATGGCGTGCTGCCACGCCCGCAATGCATCTTCGTAGCGTCCGGCGCGGAAGGCTTCCTCGCCTTGGCTGACAAAGTCGGCAGCGACTTGCTGCTGATCCGGCGCCGGTGTGGCAGGCGCAGCCTGATTCGGATCGGCATAGTTCGAGTAGTAACCGGGGTCGCTGTAACTGTAGGCGTTAGCGGGATAACCGTAGCTGCCATATCCGCCGTAGAAGCCGGACCCGCCGTAGCCGCCCCAACCTCCATAGCCGAGTCCCCACCACAACGGCCAGCCCCAGCCAAATCCCCAAAAGGGCCAGAAGCCGCCACCGTAGAAACCAGAGCGATACGGCCAAAAGCCGTTACCGTAACCACGCCAGCCCCCGTAGCCATGGCCGTACCAACCGTTGCCGCGATAGCCGACCCAGTTGCGGTTGCCGGAGTTAGTCCAGTTTCCGTGGCCATTGACGTGATTGAAGTTTTGGGAGCTTCGGTTGGCCCCCGAGTGATTGACGCTCGCGTTGCTGAAATTGCGTCCGGCGAAGCTCGCGCGATTGAACGAGCTCGACCCGCGATTGACGCCGCTTGAAAACGCGCGAGCGGTGTTGCCGTGCGTGCCGCCAGTCGGGCTACGATTTTGTCCGTTGAGGTTTTGACTGCCGAAGTTGCGGCTGGCAAAATTGTTGGAGCGGTTGCTGGAGTTGGAACTGTTCGAGCGACTTACGTTGTTCGAACCGTTGCCTTGGCTGAAGTTGAAGTTGCGAGAACCGCCGCTCGTGAGGTTACGAGCCGTGTTTCCGCCGCTGAGGTTACGGGCGTTGTTGCCGCTGCCGAAGTTACGGGCGGTAAAGCTGCCGCCGCTGTCACTCAGGTTGCGAGGTGCACTGCCACCGCCATTAGAGCTGCGGGCGCTCATCCCACTGCCGCCACTGAAGCTGCGACCGCCGCCGTTGCCACTCAAGCTGCGCGGCGCGCCACCACCGCCACCAC
>CAZUPX010001108.1:0-8075 GCA_964622155.1 uncultured Planctomycetaceae bacterium
GTCGACAGCTCGGAAGCGGCCTTCAAGACGGCCGGCTCGATGGCGTTTCGCAACGTGTTTCAGCAGGCCAAGCCGGGTTTGCTGGAGCCGATCGTCACGCTGCACGTGACCGTGCCCGGCAGCAAGCTGGGCGACATCTCGAGCGACATGTCGGGCCGCCGCGGGCGCGTGCTGGGCATGGACTCGGCCGGCGGCGATCTGCAAACCGTGATCGCCGAGGTGCCGCTGGCGGAAGTGACCACGTACGCGCGCTCGCTGTCGAGCATCACCGGCGGCCAGGGCAGCTATTCGATGGAGTTCAACCGCTACGACGTCGTTCCGGGCAACGTGCAGAAGGAGATCGTCGAAGCGGCGGTCCTCAAGGAGGAGGAAGAGGAATAGCGGCCTGGTCGAACTTCAAACCCGGGGGCTGTCCGGACGTTGCGAGTCGTCGGAGCAAAACCGGAACGTCGCCGTCTGCGCGCCAATCTGAATCGCCTCTTGGGGGGTCGGCGGGATGTGTGTCCCGGGAGCTCGCCTCAAAGAGGACTGTCGCGATCTACACTCTCGTCGCCGGTTTCCGTCGGGTTGGCAGCTTCTTCGCGACCGGCTGGCGGCGTTTCGGTGGGCGAGCGGTCACGGTCCAACGCACGATGTCTTGAATGTTTTCAAGGACCTTGGCCGCCGCCGGATCGACCTTGATTGGGCTTGGCGTGCCGAGGACGGTCAGCCACAACGTCGGCACGTTCAAAGCCTGAGCAAGACTATTCAAGGTGTGGGTTGTAAAGCCGCGCTCGCCGCGCTCGAGAACGGCGATTGAGTTGGAAGCCATGTTGACGGCCTTTGCCAGCTCGGCCTGCGTCATTCCGCGAGCTTTGCGAAACAACCGAATTGCGTCACCGATCTTCTTCTGATCAAGAATCATGTACTTAGCCCTCGAAAATAAGGCGTACTGTTGCGCGTATGAATTGCTTCGTCAGTCCGATCCAATCCTTGTCGCCTCGTTCCAATAGCGTCGGTAGATTCTGCGACCGTTTCAGTATTCCCCGCACGACCGCACGGTAGCGGTGCTTCTCGCGTTCGTCCAGTCGTTCGCTACGTTGGTTCAATAGCTCCAGGAGCGATTCGGCCAACTTGTCCAACATTTCTTGCAATGCGCGCACATCATCCGATGGCTGGCCAGGCATGGGTCATCCTTTTCTCGACAAGGGCGTGATTTCATGGTCGGCGGTTTCATCACAGTTCTCCTATTAGCATCTTGATTGAGGATATTTACTGACCCAATAAACAAAGGAACGACGATGGGCGGGTTGCTCACGCCCAGAAATCTACATGCGTCCTCCTGCCCAAATTGCTTTTGTTACCTGGAATCATTCCCAATACTATCACTGAAACATATAGTCGTCAATCGCACCTGGAAGAGGGCTCGCTCGTTCGATTGGATGGACCAGGAGGGTTCTGATACCGATTACCCAGCAGTGCACTTGCCGTGTTGGGAGCCAAGGCATTAGGGGATAGCCCATGGACCACCCCTGCGATCAGTCCGGCTGACGGTTCTGTTTTGCCAAGGCATCCGGCCGGCGACCTGTCCGGAAACGGCTTTTCCTGCCTTACCCTAAACCTTGCGGCCGTTTCGGGCCGAAGATTTAAAACGGATAGCTTGATCTTGAGGGATGGGAGTCCTAGGATAAACCGGCATCAACCCTCTAGCGCCGGCGCGGTCTTAACGCTGAGCCAACTCGCCAGGCGGGCTGTCTAGGCAAGAGGGGCTCTGCTGATAAGGGTGCTTGGAAACCCATGACGCAACGCGGAAGTCATCGCTGCATCTGTACGGGGTAGCCTCCACGGCTACCACTTTCCGCTCTGGTCGTTTCCTCTCCGGTCCCCTTGTCCAGATTCCCACAGCGCGGCGAACTTTTCGCCCGAGTTGCGGGTGTCGCCAGGAGCAAAAGTCATGGCCTCCGACGTTCGACTCAAAGAGCAACTGCCCGAGTTGACCGATCGCATCGTACAAACGTACATGGAGGTCAGCTCGATCAGCCATTTGGGTCATTGCGCGCTGCCGAGCTACGACGTGATCGTCACGGCGATCGAGGACCTCAAGGAGATCATTTATCCCGGATACAGGCGGCGAGAAGGGTTGCACATCGGTAATGTCACCTACCACGTCGGCGATTTGATTGACGGACTGCACGACAAACTGACAACGCAGATCGGCCGTGCGCTGCGGCACGAGGCCGGTTTCTCGCGCAATTGCCAGCAGGTCGACCGCGACTTCGAAGCCATCGGCCAGTCCAAGGCGATCTTGTTTTTGGAGGCGATTCCCGACATCCGCAGGATGTTGGCGCTCGATGCTCAGGCTGCGCTGGCGGGCGATCCGGCCGTCAAGACGCTGGACGAAGTCATCTTTTGCTACCCCGGCCTGGAGGCTGTGACCGTCTATCGGCTGGCTCATGCCCTGCACGAGCTCAAGGTGCCGCTGATCCCGCGCATGATGACGGAGTGGGCCCACTCGAAGACGGGCATCGACATCCACCCCGGCGCGACGATCGGTCACCACTTCTTCATCGATCACGGCACCGGCGTTGTGATCGGCGAGACCTGCGAGATCGGCAACAACGTCAAGCTCTACCAGGGCGTGACGCTTGGAGCCTTGAGCTTTCCCACGGATGGCAACGGCCAATTGGTGCGCGGCCAGAAGCGGCACCCGACGCTGGAGGACGACGTTGTGATCTATGCCAACGCGACCGTGTTGGGCGGCGGTACCGTGATCGGCCACCACTCGGTGATCGGTTCCAGTGTGTGGCTAACCCGCAGCCTCGAACCCCATACCACGGTGGTGCTCGAAAAACCGAGACTGAAAATTCGGTCCGCGACGGAAGATATCCACCCCGACCAGAGTTTTCAGATTTAGCCGAATCGGGGCCGAGACTCGGCACTGAGGGACGAAATGAGGCGGCCGCTCTACGAGCTCGCCGCGATCCGCCGGCGAACATCTGCCAGCGCCATGTTCAACTCCGTAGCCAGGCCGTGCAAGTCGGCCCCGCGGCCGGTCAAGCGACTTCGAGCGACCCACCGAATTGATCTGCCGGCGAGTCTGCCAGGCATTCCGCGAGCGACCGACTCGGCCGCACCTTCGACAGCGACCCTGCCCGCCCAAAAGTAGGCGAGCATCTGCCCCAAGGTCGCATCATGCTCGTCGCCAGGCGGGGGGGATATCGCCTTGCCCGAGCGGGTCTCGATGTCGATCAGGCCGGCAAAACCACCGGAAGTATCCGAAAACATGAAGTACTTCTGTGGTGAAGATGTCGACCACGTCGCGCGGCTCGCCGCCGCGCTACTGCCCCCTCAAAGAATTTCGGCGCGCGCAGCCCGCGCGTGTGAATCCGAGTGGTTCGCATGGCGAGGATTGCTACATGCCGCGGTTACGGTGGCTCGGCGTGGTGAAGATAACCGGGCTCGAATCGAGCGCCGCCGATCCAATTGACCAGCGACGTGTAATTCCGAGCCACGAAATGCGTGTTGACGGCCGGTGTGCTGCTATGTCGCAGCCGCGTGCTCGGCGATGCGAATCTGGGCACGCGCCTGATCAACGACGCGGTCTCTTAGCGCCATCAACTCCGGCGTGTCCGCCTTACGCGTCAGGGCCCGAGCCAGCAGCTCGGCCGCCACTCGGCCGTCAACCTGCTCGGCTGGCACCGCCCGCCCAGTGAGAACTGACACGACATTGTCGGCCACTTGAACGAAGCCGCCGTCGACGTAGTATTTCCGGGTCTTGCCGCCGGCGGACAATCGCATTTCGCCGTAACCCAGCCGGCCGATCATCGGGCTGTGGTTGGGCGCGATCCCGATTTCGCCGTCGTACAAGGGGAGCGCCACAAATGTCACCTGTTCGTCCAACACGGTGGCTTCCGGAGTGACGACTACGCACTGCAAATGGCCGACGCGGAGCGTGCGGCCCTCGGTCTCGGCAATCGCGCGTGCTTCCAGATCAGGTTCGCCGTGAATGTCGGCCATTTTTCGTTGACTTTCTAGCCTTTGGCGGCTTGCTTCTTGGCCTGCTCTTCAGCCTGCTCGATGGCCCCCACGTACATGAACGCCGTTTCAGGCAGGTGGTCCCATTTGCCGTCGGCGATTTCTTCGAAGCTGCGGATCGTATCGTCCAGCGGGGTGATTTCGCCGGGTTTGCCGGTAAACACCTCCGCAACCAAGAACGGCTGCGACAAGAACCGCTCCATGCGTCGGGCCCGATGCACCACCAGCTTGTCGGCCTCGCTCAGCTCATCGACCCCCAAGATGGCGATGATGTCCTGCAACTCGCGGTACCGCTGCAAGGTCGTCTGCACGCGGCGGGCCACCCGATAGTGCCGCTCGCCGACGTATTGTGGGTCCAGAATTCGGCTGGACGAGGCCAACGGATCGACCGCGGGGTAGATTCCCTTCTCGGTGATCGACCGTTCGAGGTACAGAAACGCGTCAAGCTGGCTGAAGGCGGCCGCTGGAGCCGGGTCGGTTGGGTCGTCGGCCGGCACATACACCGCCTGCACCGATGTAATGGCCCCCTTCTTGGTCGAGGTGATCCGTTCTTGCAAAGCGCCCATCTCCGTGGCCAACGTCGGCTGGTAGCCCACGGCCGAAGGCATCCGCCCCAACAGGGCCGACACTTCGCTGCCGGCCTGCGAGAAGCGGAAAATGTTGTCGATGAACAACAGCGTGTCGGCGCCGGTCGTGTCGCGGAAATACTCGGCCATGGTCAGGGCCGACAACGCCACACGCAACCGGGCGCCGGGCGGCTCGTTCATCTGGCCGAAGACCATGCACGTTTGCTCGATCACGCTGCGGCCGGTGTCGCCAATTTTGGCTGCCGGCATTTCCAGCCACAGGTCGGTCCCCTCGCGCGTCCGCTCGCCGACGCCCGCAAAGACCGAATAACCGCCGTGGGCACTTGCGATGCGCGCGATCAACTCGGTCAATATCACCGTCTTGCCCAAGCCAGCACCGCCGAACAGCCCGGCCTTGCCGCCGCGCACAAAAGGCGTGAGTAAATCGATCACTTTGATGCCGGTTTCGAACAGCTCGGTCTTGGTCGAAAGGTCGATCAACGGCGGCGCGTCGCGGTGGATCGACCAGTATTCCTCGGCCTCGACCGGTCCACGATCGTCGACCGGTTCACCGATCAAGTTGAATACGCGGCCGAGCGTGGCCTTGCCCACGGGCACCTTAACCGGCGCGCCTGTGTCCATGCATTCCTGGCCGCGGATCATGCCGTCGGTGTTGCCCAGGGCGACGCAGCGCACTCTTCCGCCACCCAAGTGCTGTTGCACTTCGCCGGTTAGATGGACTTTGACGCCTTTGTGCTCGGCGGAGATCTTCACGGCGTTGAAGATGGCCGGCAAGTGGTCTTCGGCAAACTCGACGTCAAACGTCGAGCCGATGATCTGTGTCACGTGCCCAATGTTCTGAGCGCTTGGTTGGTGATTGGTCGCGGTTGCCGATTTGGGTGCGGAAGTGGACATAAGGGACCAGATAGGTTTTTGGTGATTAGTTGATTGGTTTTTGGTTTGACGAACGGTTGCGTGACGAAATCGCGCGCGCCGCGGCGGTTAACCCTTGAGGGCCTCGACGCCGCCGATGATCTCCATGATCTCGCCGGTGATTTGCGACTGGCGAGCCCGATTGTACTGCATGGACAATTGCTTGATCCGGTCGCCCGCGCTCTTGGTGGCCGCCTTCATGGCCACCATGCGGGCCACCTGCTCGCTGACCGCGGCGTCCAGGAAGCACTTGAACAGTTTGACCTTGAAGCTGGTCGGCACGACCTCTTCCAGGATGCTCGCGGCCGACGGCAGAAATTCGTACTGCATTTCCCCCGAGCGCTGGGCGGCTTGCGGCCCGGCCAAATTGCCCAGCGGCAGCAGCGTTTCGACAGCGACCGATTGTCGAGAAACATTTTCGAAGCGCATGTAGGCCACGTCGAGCCGGTCGAGACTTCCGGTGATGTAATTTTCCAGATAGCGGCCGGCCAACACCTCGGCCTGTTCGAAGCTGGGCTTATCCTCGAAATGATTGAACGACTCGGCGACCGACAAATGGCGGAACTTAGCGGCCGCCAGACCTCGCTTACCGGAAATCTCCAGACGGACGTCGGGGACTTGCTGTTTCAGCTCGGCATAGCGCTGGAATGCGGCGCGTTGAACGTTACCGTTGTATCCGCCGCACAGGCCACGATTGGCAGTCAGCACCAGCAGCACCGCCCGATCGGTCTTCTCGCGGCCTTCGAGCAGCGGGTGCTTCACTTCCAAACCGCTGGTGGCCAGATCGGCAACCAACTGGGTGATGCGGCGCGTGTAGGCCGTGGCCGCGTGCGCGCGGTCCATGGCCTTCTTGAAGCGTGCCGTGGCGATCAGCTCCATCGTCCGCGTGATTTTGCGGATGTTGCGGATCGCCTTGCGGCGTTTATCGAGTGCCCGCGCTTTTGCCATCTTGTCTGATCTTTGTCTTTCTGTTGTGTCACTCCGGCGCGCCGGGGACCGTGGCACGCCTCGTGTAAGGCACGGTCAGGAGACCGTGCCATAACTCAGTTCATCCACGTCAACTGACTAGCCGAATCGTGAGCGGGTAGCGATATGCCTCGCCCCCGCTGGCCTTGATCGATGCAATCACAATGAAGATCGCGTTGACGACCCACAGTGCTGGCACTAGAACCACGCCGACGACAAGACATAGCGTCGGCAGGAGCAAGAGCGTGTAAATCGTGATCGAGATCTGAAAATTGAGTGACTCCTTGCCCTGGTCGTCGATAAACGGGTGGTCGTTGCGTTTGAGAAGCCAGACCACCAGCGGGCCCACGATATGCCCAAACCCAAAGGGCATCGCCAACAGCGCGATCAAGTGGCACAGCATCCCCCAATTTCTAGCCTCGTTGGTTAACTCGGGTAATTCGTATTCGTGCTGTGGAGCATACGGGTTCGTGGGGTCTGGACCTGTGCTCATGGCCTTGTCCTCCCATGTCCTAGTTGGGAACCGGCGACATGCCGGCGCCACCCGCAAGATATTCGTATCCTCCAGCCATTTATTGTTGGACTCGCTACACTCGCACAGTCGCCGCGGTCTGACTGGGCGAGACAAACTGTCTTTGGAATTCGCCAATTGCCGCGGTGAGGTCCTTCATCGCGGCGTCGTCCAGATCCTTGGTTTGCACGATCTTGTCGCGGATTTCCGACTTCTGATCGCGCATGAAGGTCAAGAATTGTTTTTCCCAGGCGGCGACTTCCGTACGGGGAATCTTGTCCAAATGTCCGCGAGTACCGGCGAAGATAATCAACACCTGATCGACAGCGTTCAGCGGAACGTATTGGCCCTGCTTGAGAATCTCGACCATGCGATAGCCGCGGTCGAGCCGCGATTGCGTGGCGGCGTCCAGATCGGTGCCCAACTGGGCAAAGGCCTCGAGCTCGCGGAAGGCCGCCAGGTCGAGCCGCAAGCCGCCGGCCACTTTCTTCATGGCCTTGATCTGCGCGGCACCGCCCACACGCGACACCGAGATGCCCACGTTCATGGCCGGGCGAATACCGGAAAAGAACAAGTCGGGCTGCAAGTAAATCTGGCCGTCGGTGATCGAGATCACGTTCGTGGGAATGTAGGCCGACACCTCGCCTTCGAGCGTTTCGATGATCGGCAGCGACGTGAGCGAGCCGCCGCCCAGCGCAGCGCTCAATTTGGCGGACCGCTCCAGTAACCGGCTGTGAGCGTAGAACACGTCGCCGGGATACGCTTCACGCCCGGGCGGACGCCGCATGAGGAGCGATAGCTGCCGGTACGCCGCGGCCTGCTTCGACAGGTCATCGTAGATGATCAGAGCGTGACCGCCTTTGTACATGAAATACTCGGCCATCGAGGTGCCGGCATAGGGGGCCACGTATTGCAGCGGCGCCGGGTCACTGGCGCCGGCGACGACGACCGTCGTATAGTCCATCGCCCCCTTGGCCCGCAGCACTTCGATCACGCCGGCCACGGTCGATGCCTTTTGGCCGACCGCCACATAGAAGCACTTCACGCCGGAATCGCGCTGATTGATGATCGCGTCGATGCCGATG
>CAZUPX010001109.1:0-9612 GCA_964622155.1 uncultured Planctomycetaceae bacterium
CCCGCTGAGCGCCACGGCCCGGCTGGACTTTTTGAGCCATCATCGCACGCAGCCTTCGGCGGCGGCGGTGCTGCTGATGGCCGATACGTGTGTGTTGGGACCGGGAGAGGGCAACCACGTGGTTTGCCGCGATTGGCCGCACGATGTCGTGTTGCACCGCCAGCACGGCGTGCTGTACTGCCGCAGCAGCAGTCCGTTCGAAATTGACGGGACTTACTGCCAACGTCAGGGGCCTTTAACGCTGCATTCGCGCGTGGCTGGCGAGGGGTTTTCGTTCAGCTTGGAGGAAATCTGATTTTCTCGCCCAGTGGTGGCGTGTCATAATCTCAATTTGGGACCTTTCAGCTCGCCGTAGCTCACAAGAGGGCCGGCCGTGACGGAATTCCAACAATCGTGCTCGGCCGGCGAAAAACTCTTGACGTGCTCGACAGGGTATATCCCGCTGGACAGCCGAGGGTCTCCAAGAAGAGGCAACAAGACAAATGCTCTGGCAAAAAACGGCCCTCACGTTAGAACCAGCCAACCAACCGATGGACCCTCACGCCACCCAAGCTGACGACCCGGCGCCGCGCGGACCGATACGGTTCACGTACGCCAGCGGAGCGCGGCCCTTAGCCGGCTATACGATCAAGCGCGGCATCGGACGCGGCGGCTTCGGTGAGGTTTACTTTGCCGTCAGCGACGGTGGCAAGGAAGTGGCCATCAAGCTGATCCGCCACAATCTCGACATCGAACTGCGCGGCGTGGCACACTGCTTGAACCTCAAGCATCCCAATCTGATCGCGCTGTACGACGTCAAGCAGGACGAGCAGGACAATAGTTGGGTCGTGATGGAATACGCCACGGGCGAGTCGCTCGAGGAAATCATCGACCGCAGCCCCCAAGGACTATCGATTGCCGATGCGATGGACTGGATGCAGGGCATCGCTGGCGGTGTCGGCTACCTGCACGACCACGGCATCGTGCACCGCGACCTGAAACCCGGCAACATCTTTCGCGACGACGGCCAGGTCAAGGTTGGCGATTACGGGTTGTCGAAGTTTATCTCGTGCAGTCGCCGCAGCGGGCAAACCGAGAGCATCGGCACCGTGCATTACATGGCCCCTGAGGTGTCGAACGGCCGCTACGGCAAAGAGATCGACATCTACGCGCTGGGGATTATCTTGTTCGAGGTGCTCACCGGTCGTGTGCCATTCGAGGGCGAGAGCGTCGGCGAGGTGCTGATGAAACACCTGACGGCCGAACCAGTGCTGGACGACGTGCCGTCCGCGTACCGCGAAGTCGTTCGCCAGGCGCTGGCCAAAGATCCAACCCTGCGATATTCCAGCGTGGCGGAAATGATGCGAGCGCTGCCACCGATCAGCGAAACTCGCGGCGCCGGCGATCCCGCCACGGCCAGCGCGGAGCCGGTCGCCGCGCCGCCTCAATATGCGCAGCCGCAACCGCATCCCATTCACGCGGCCGCTGCCGCGCCTCTGGTCGCCGCCGTGCTGGCTGATGAAGAGCCGATCTGGCGGGCCATTCGCGATGCCTGGCAAACGACCCGCAACCACTGGGATAATTTCAACACGCCTACCAAGGTTGTCGTAGCCGTCGTTGGATGTATTGCTTTGGCGTACAACGCGGGGTTGGTTTTGGGCGTCGGCACTCCGCTGGCGCTGTGCTACGCCGTCTACGCGGTCGCCCGCAACGTGTACCGCAACTCCGAGGCCCAGCGTCTGGCTCGCGCCGAACGAGGCCAGGTGGCGGGCGGCGCGCAACCCTCGACGAGCGCCTATCGGCCGTACGTTGCACCGCAGCCCCGCCCGCCGCAGCCGCCGGGCGACCTGCAAGAGACGGCCTATTATCCGGCCGGCGGCGGCGAGGCCGTTCGCCCTGGCGACTGGCGCAAGGCATCGGCAAAACACTGGAAGCACCGCCGCTCGAAGCGCCAGTGGCGCGAGCAAGCCGCGGCGGCCCTGGTGGTCAAGACCCCGCGCGAACGGCTGGCTGATTTGACCGGCTCGTTGCTGTTGGCAGCGACCATTGGCGCCGCGATGAGCGTGGTGGTCATGCTGTTGCGCGGCGAGTCGTTTGATCAATCCCAGTATGCCTGGTTAACGATGGTCAGCGTTGCCGGCGCATGGGCGATCCTCGTCCCGGCCAAGATCTGGGAAGGGACCAAGGGGGACGGCACTCTGCGCCGTGTGGTCATGTTGATCCTGGGACTGGCCGTCGGCAGCGCCGGATATGCGGCGGCCAACAACATGCTCATGATCGATTTTCCCGATTCGCGCACGCCACACTCGCTGTTGATCAAAAACATCGGAACCAGCTTCTACGACGCCAAGGGCCACCCGTTACTGTCTGCCTACCTGGCGTACTTTGCCGCCTTGTACGTCGTCGTCGCCTGGTGGCGACAGGCCGATCCGCTGCGTTACACACGGCTGAGCATTTGGACCACTGCCGTATGTGTTTTCTGGGCGTGGATCATTAGCTATTTATTCCCCTTCCCGCAGCCTTGGGGACTGATGGTGGCCGCCATTATTTCGATCTCGGTGCAGTTAGCCAGTCCAGCCGTGCCCCACTACCAGCGCGTGGCACGGCCGGCCGGCCAGGAGTAGCATCGCTATGTTGGGCACACTTGGGACCGTACTGTGCGTGTGCGTGGGGATGTGCCTGCTTGGCAAAATGTGTTGGCGCCCCGCGAAATTCGCCTTCCTGCTCTTGGCCGTGGTCGGGGTCGCTTCCGTGGTCGGCGGATTGGGCATGTTCGGCAGTCATCGAAATTCGGTGTTTGTCGAACACTCGCGGTGGATTGACGGCCACACGCAAGTCTTTGAAATGCCGGTCGACCACGAGTTTGTGTCGCCGGCCCGCCGCGAGCAGCCATGGGACGGCTTCGACGTCGAGGTCGATCGCGAGCAGCACGTTCCCAAAGGGGTCATGATCACGCTGGGGACCGTGCTGGTGATCGCCGGCTGGTTGCTGGTCAAGCGCGAGCGCACGCAGCCGATGGCATTACGTGCCTTCACGGTGTTGGGGCTTGCTGCCGGCGCATTCATTTTGGTGTCGTTCTTTGCGTCGCCGCCGCACTCGGCACATCGAGCTCGCGACCGCGTTGTCCGGGATGTTGCGGTCGCCGAGCACATTGCTCCAGTCGTCGCGCCCGTGATCGTCGTGCCACACGACGAACGTTCCCCCCAAGCCAAACGCGCCAAGACGCCGAACCGATCTCGCGCCAAACGCCCGGCCAGCCGCCCCGAGCGGTCTGAAACCGCGCAGGATTTGCTGGACCAAATGCCTGCGCGTGCCGGCGCGATTCCCCTGGAAAAGGAGTTGGCCAAGGCCCCCGAGGCGCCTCGCGAACCGGCAGTGCCGGTCGAGACTCCGGATCCAGTGTCCGCACCAGAACCGGCACTGCAAGCCGCTGAACCTCCAGCCACGCCGGCCGAGCCAGCGACACCGGAGTCGGCAACGACTGAGCCGGCTCCTGCGGCGGCAAGCGCACCGGCGCCCACGACTCCTTCGGAGCCTGCACAGACGGAGCCCGCGCCGGCAACGCCATTACCTGCGGCGGCGCCCCCGGCCGCTGCCAGTCCGGCACCGCCGGCCAAGCCACCGACCGAACCGCCTTCAGGTGGATCGGTTGCTCCGGCGCTAGCACCGCAGCCGCCTCAGGCGCGTCCTGACTGGCTCGACACGGCCGGCAATCTCGACGACGACTCGGTCTATCGCGTTGCCGTGAAGTCGGGCTTGTATGTTTCCGTGCCCGAGTGCCAGCGGTGGCTGGAGCAGGCGATCAAGTCGGAAGCCGATCATTACATCGATGAGCTGGTGGGCGAGAGCGGCGCATCGAACCTGGTGGCGATTCCGCGCAAGTACTTGCTCGACCACGTCAAGAAGGCGCAGTTCAACGAAGTCGTCGACAGCCCCACGGTCGGACCGATGCACCAGATTCACGCTCGGCTGGAATTCGACGACGCGGCGCAAACCGAGATTCACAATCGCTGGCGCAATGCCGTGGTGACCCATCGGCTTTGGTACGCCGGTTCGGCCGGAGCTCTGGTGTTGGGCCTGCTGGGCACGCTGTTTGGCTATCTGAAACTCGACCTCAAGACCGGCGGTAACCAAAAAGGACGGCTGCAACTGGCCGCCACGCTCGTGGCGTTGATCGTGGCCGCTGGCGCCCTGCTGTTGCGCTGGGCAGTACCGTTCTAAAGTCACTGTGCTAAGATATTTGGCTGCCCAGCAGCTCACGGATACGGGTTGCCCGCGGCGTGAGTGTCCCAGACAGTGTCCCGCGACGGTTCCGCCATGACTGCCACTTCGTCCGACCGGTTGCTTGTCGGCCGCATCCGTGCCGGCGAGCCCGATGCCTGGAACGAGTTGATCGCCCGCTTCGAAGGGCGGCTCTTGGCGTTCGTCGAAGGCCGGTTGGGCCGGCGCACCGCGGGCGAAGACGTCGTGCAAGAGACGTTTCTGGGCTTTCTCAACAGCCTGCCCAACTTTGAAGACTCTCGACCGCTGGAAAGCTACCTGTTCTCCATCGCGGCCCACAAGCTGACCGATCACCTGCGCCGCGAGGGCCGCCGGCCGACACTTCCCTTGGCCCCCGGATCGAGCACGAGCAACTCCTGGGAGCCGCCGGACCACGGCCGCGCCGTCTCGAGCGCCATGCGCAGCGGCGAGCGGCGACACCTGGAGGAGACCGCCATCGTCGAAGCGCTCTGTGAGCAGATCGATCGCATGCGCAGCCGGAGCGAATGGCAGAAGCTCGGCTGCCTGGAACTGTTGTTCGTTCGCGGTTGGGCCAACCGCGACGTGGCGTCGACCTTGAAGATGTCGGAACAGACAGTGGCCAATTTCAAGTTTGAGTTTCTCGCCCGACTCCGTACGTTGGTGAAAAAGCAGGGCTTGTCGGAAGACGTGTTTCCTGAATTGCACGAGAACAATTGAAACAACACTCATTAGCCCGAAGCGCAAGGAGGGACTTCCATGCAGGGACCCGACGCGCACGCCGTTATGCATCTAACAGTGACAGATCCTTGGCGTCGGTTCGCAGCCGCAACGCGGCGACCTGTAATAGCCAGGGGCGCAGCCCCTGGGACCGGGACAACACGTGCGCTCAAGCCCCAACGGGGCGCTCTGACTGCGCCCCGTTGGGGCTACGAAGTCGTTCTCGCAACACCGAGTCCAGGGGCGATGCCCCTGGCTATTACAGATTGGGCCTTTGGCCCACCAGACTCAAGTGCACCGTTCAACAGATTCGCATTCTGACCCATGCCCAAAGGCCTGAGCCAATCCGAGCTGGAAGCCTATCTTGACGAAGGCCTGCCGATGGAGGCGATGGCTCGGGTCGAGCGCGCGCTGCGCGACGATCCGAAGCTGGCCGGGAAGTTGGCGGCCATCAACTCCCGCCGCGACGCGGGGGTCCATTCGCTGGGGGAGATCTGGCGCCGCCATCGACTGAGCTGCCCATCGCGCGAGCAGTTGGGCAGCTTTTTGCTGGGCGTGTTGGCCGATGACGTGGCCGGGTACGTAAAGTTTCACCTGGAGCTGGCCGGCTGCCGGACTTGCCACGCCAACTTCGAGGATCTGAAAACCCGGCAAACCGACGCCCCGGCGGCGGTCGAAAGCCGCCGCAAGCGTTACTTCCATTCCAGCGCCGGTCATTTGAAGCGACGCTGAAGCCCAAAGAGGGCGACTTGCTGGACCGCACGCGGCAGGTGAAAATAATCCCTCCAAGGCCCTGCGGCCATGTTCCCGCCACACCGACCCCGATCGACCACCCCCATGCGCCGATACGCCGCCACGTTTGCCACGTTGATAATCTTGTTCGGACTTGTCCCATGCTGCGCCGCGGACCTAAGCAAGGCGGTGGTCGTTGCGTCGAAGCAACTCTCCGGCCCGGAAACGAAGGCCGTCGAGATGCTTGTCGATGAGGTTCACAAGCGAACCGGCATCCGCTGGCAGGTGACGGACGCGCAGCCGAAGGTGGACGAACCGGCGGTGGTCGTCGAGCAGGTCGGCGACGGCAAGGCCGAAGGTTTCTGCATGCGCGGCAAGGGCTCGCAGGTCGTCGTCGCCGGCAACGACGCACGCGGGGTGCTGTTCGGGATTGGTTACCTGCTGCGACGCCTGCACATGAACCCCGGCAAGATTACGCTCGACGACGATCACTTGAACGTCACGACCGCGCCGGTGTATCCGCTGCGCGGGCATCAGCTTGGCTATCGGCCCAAGACGAACAGCTACGACGCCTGGGACTTGGCCGCGTGGGAGCAATACTATCGCGACCTGGCCGTGTTCGGCTGCAACGCCATTGAGCTGATTCCCCCGCGCAGCGACGACGACGCGACGAGCCCTCACTTCCCCTTGCCGCCGATGGAGATGATGGTTGGCATGTCGCGGCTGTGCGACGAGTATGGCCTGGACGTGTGGATCTGGTATCCGGCCATGGACCCGGATTACTCGAACCCCAAAACGGTCGAGGCCGCGCTCGACGAGTGGGAACAGGTCTACAAAAAGTTGCCGCGGATCGACGTGATCATGGTGCCGGCCGGCGATCCGGGCCACACGCAACCGAAATACTTGATGGCTCTATTGGAAAAGCAGACCGAACGATTGCACAAGTACCATCCCAAGGCCCAGATGTGGGTTTCGGCGCAGAGCTTCAACCAGCAATGGCTCGAAGAGTTCTATGAAATCGTGCGGACGGAGCCGGCCTGGCTGGGGGGCATCACGTTTGGCCCGCAAGTGCGCGTGAGCCTAAAACAACTTCGCGAGGCGATTCCCACCCGCTATCCGATTCGCCACTATCCCGACATCACGCACAGCCGCCAGTGTCAGTATCCGGTGCCCGACTGGGACGTGGCACACGCGATCACGTCCAGCCGCGAGTGCATCAACCCTCGGCCACTGGGCGAGACCACGATCTTTCGGCTGCTGCAGCCGTACACGATCGGCTTCCTCTCGTATTCCGAGGGCTGCAACGACGACGTGAACAAGGCCGTATGGAGCGGGCTGGGTTGGAATCCCGACGCGGCGCCGATCGACATCCTGCGCGAGTACAGCCGCTACTACATTGGCGATCGCTATGCCGACGACTTTGCCCAGGGGCTATTGGCCCTGGAGCGAAACTGGCAGGGGCCGCTGCTCACCAAACAGGGCGTGTACACCACACTCAAACAGTTTCAGGCGATGGAGCGAACGGCCGATCTGGCCACGCTGAAGAATTGGCGTTTTCAGCAGGCGCTGTACCGCGCCTACTACGACGCGTATATCCGCGCTCGGTTGATCCACGAGACCGAGCTGGAAGAACGGGCAATGGACGTACTGCGTCAGGCCGGTACTCTAGGGTCGACGAAGGCGATGGCCCAGGCGGTTAAGATTCTGGACGCAGTCGACGAGAAAGTGGCCACCGATTGGCGTGCTCGCGTCGTTGAGTTGGCCGACGCGCTGTTTGCGAGCATCAAGATGCAAACCAGCGTGTCCAAGTACAAAGCGATTGGTGTCGACCGCGGCGCCACGCTCGACACGATCGACGTTCCACTCAATAACCGGTTGTGGCTCAAGGAGCGGTTGGCGGTGATCAAGGATATGTCGGTCGAGGCCGAGCGGCTGCGGGGGATTGCCGAACTCGTCGACTGGACCAATCCCGGCCCCGGCGGATTCTACGACGACCTGGGCAAGCTCACCGAGCAGCGACACCTGGTTATCGGGCCCGGCTTCGACAAAGACCCGGCGTCGCTCGAGAGTGCGCGCACCGGCTTTGCCGGCTTCGGACCGATGCGGATGTCGTGGAAGGATCACGCCGAGTCGCTGCTCGACGCGCCGCTGCGGATGCGCTACGAGCGGCTCGATCCGGTGGCGCACTACAAAATCCGCGTCGTGTATGGCGGTGATGCTCCCAAGAAAAAGATCCGCTGTATGGCCAACGACTCGATTGAGATTCACCCGCTGATCGAGAAAAAGGTCCCCTACGGCCCGGTCGAGTTCGACATCCCGCGCGAGGCAACACTCGGCGGCGAGTTGAATTTGAGCTGGTACGGCCAGCCCGGCCTGGGTGGCAACGGCCGCGGCTGCCAGGTTTCGGAAATCTGGCTGATGAAGAAGTAAAGTCCACGGTAGTCGCGCATCATATCGAGGAAGCAGCATGAAACATGTCGCGCTGGCCGCCGTGTTATGCACCGCGCTTGTCGGATTAGCCCGTGCCGAGGTTCGCGTCGGCGCTGCTGCGGCCAATATCGCGGCCGACGACTCGATGGTCATTGGCGGCGGCATCGGCCCGGGCAAGGCCACGGGTCAGGAGGGGCAGTTGCGCGCCGTGGCGGTCGTCCTGGAGAAGCCCGGCGCCGGCAAAGTGGCCATCGTCGCCTGCGACGTATTGTTCGTCACGCGAGATTTCGTCGACCCGGCACTTGCTCAGATCGAGAAGTCGACCGGCATTCCTCCGGCAAGCGTGCTGGTCAACGCCACGCACACGCACCACGCCCCCACCACCGCCACGGTGCACGGCTACCAGCGCGAAGAGGCTTTCATCAAAAACGTCGCCGGCGCGATCGTCAAATCGGTCGAAGAGGCGAACAAAAATCTAGGCGATGGCGATTGCAAGTTCGTTTACAAGCTGGGAGAGGAAAAAACGGTCGGGGCCAACAGCCGCGTGCTGCTGTCCGACAACTCGATCTGGTGGGGCGGCCCGATGGACGATTACCTGCGCCACACAGGCCCCTTCGATCCGCAACTGCCCGTGCTGGCCTTTCGCGGCGGCGACGGCAAGCTCCGCGGTCTCGTCTATAACCACTCGACACACACCATCGGCACGATCAAGCCGGGCGTCCGCTCGCCGAGCTTTTACGGGCTGGCGGCCCAGGAGTTGGAGGCCGAACTGGGGTGCACGGTCTCGTTTCTGGAAGGTGCGAGTGGCTCGACGCACAATATCACCGGCGTTCCGGTACCCGAAGCCGTGCGGCGGATGAAGCGGGCCGTCCGCGACGCGCTGGAACAGGCCGAGCCGCGCGAAGTGACGATGCTGGCTTCGATCAAGCGTCCCATTGAGTTCAAAGTCCGCACGTTCGACGAGATGGCCGAGGACGAGAAGGTGTCTCGCTATGTGCGCAAGCGAATGGCCGGCGGAGCCGACGGCATTATCGCCGTATTTCGCGACATGCGCGCCAAACTCAAGAGCCAGCAAGGCAAAACCCAACAGACCTGGCTGCAAGCCATCGTGATCGGCGACGTGGCGATCGTGGGCGTGCCAGCCGAATACTTCACAATCTTTGGCGTCGACATCAAGCGCCGCTCGCCGATCAAAAACACCGTGGTCGCCGAACTGGCCAACGACTGGGTGGGCTACCTGCCCAATCGCGAAGCCCACGAGTTGGGTGGCTATCAGACTTGGATGGGCCTGCACAGCTACGCCGAGGAAGGCACCGGCGAACGCGTTGCCGACACCATCGTCGAAATGCTCAACGAGCTGGCCAGAAAGTAAGCCATGCGCCTACCCTGGCTCGTCATTCTCAGCCTTGTCGTGCTTCCTGCCTTCGGCGCCGATGTGCGCGAGACGCCCCTTTCGCCCGCGGATGAGCGCGCCACGTTTTTGTTGGCCGACGAGCAGTTGTCGATCGAGCT
>CAZUPX010001110.1:0-4123 GCA_964622155.1 uncultured Planctomycetaceae bacterium
AGGAAGAAGCCGACCCGACCCACTCGGCCATGTACGGCGTGCAGTTGGCCGAACGACTCAAGGCCGCTGGCGTCGAAGCGGTCGTCTCGTATCCCGACCAGAAGGATACGAAGTACGGCTCGATCGAGAAGTTTCTGATCGAGAAGCTGACGCAGTAGGTGAGGCTTGAGGCTTGAGGAAGAAGGGCACGCTGGGTGCCACTGGCTTTGCCAGTGCTCGTGCCTGACCGCCAAGCAAGAGGGCACACTGGCGGAGCCAGTGGCACACAACCAGTCAATACTCCCTTAAGTTCCAACGATCAACATGACGCGGACTCTGGCATCCACCATCGAGCGAGTCGCCCTCTGGCTGGCGAAGGCTGAGCGCGCGGTCGTGTTTACCGGTGCGGGCGTGAGCACCGAGAGCGGGATACCCGACTTTCGCTCGCCCGGCGGCGTCTGGGCGCGGAACAAGCCGGTGTATTACAACGAGTTCTTGGCGTCCGCCGAGGCGAGGTTCGAATATTGGCGGCAGAAATCGGAAGCGGCCGGAGATTTTGAACGCGCGCAACCCAACTTCGGACACGTGACGATTGCACGTTGGGAGCACGATGGCCGCGTGGCGGGCGTGATCACGCAGAACATCGACGGCTTGCATCAACAAGCCGGCAGCCGCCGCGTGCTCGAGCTGCACGGCACTGCGCGGTCGATCGCCTGCGTCGATTGTGGCGCCCGTTTTGAGCCGATGCCGCTGATCGAAGCGTTTCGCGCTCAGCAGGCCGTGCCTCCTTGTCCGGCCTGTGGCGGCGGACGATTGAAGAGCGCCACGATTTCGTTCGGCCAGGCATTGCCGGTCGACGTGCTGGAAGAGTCGGTCGCGCTGGCAGAGTCGAGCGATCTGTTTCTGGCGATCGGTTCGTCGCTGGTGGTTCATCCGGCCGCAGGGCTGCCCGAGGTCGCCCGACGTGCAGGCGCAAAGCTCATCATCATCAACCGCGATCCCACCGATCAAGACTCCACCGCCGACGCCGTGATCCACGAGCCCATCGGCGCCACGCTGTCGGCGGTCGACGCCGCGATGAGGCAGGTGGCGGGGTCTTAGGGCCTGGCTGCACCGTACCCTTGACCACTTGGCATATCGTCGACGGGCGTGAGTCTGGCATAATAGTCAGTCGTCTCCCACCCTCGTCAGCCGCGCCCATCAATTGCTCGCGCATTCTCGTCCATGCCCCAGATCACGGTTCGTGACCTTTCGATCGGCTTTCGCGGGCCGCCGTTGCTCGACGCCGTAACCTGTCAGGTCGAGACGGGGGAGCGGATCGCGCTCTTGGGACGCAACGGGGCGGGTAAGACAACCTTCATGCGGATTCTTTGCGGGCAGGTCGAGCCCGACGCTGGACAAGTCGCGTTCACGCCGGGCGTGAAGATCGCGCTATTGCCGCAGGATGTGCCGCGCGATCTGGCCGGCCCGGTGCGCGACGTCGTGGCCGGCGCCTTCGTGACGTTGCAAGACGACCATGACACCGCCTGGCAGGCCGAGCAACAGATCGATCGAATCCTGTCGCAGATGGATCTGCCCGCGGCGGCGCGGTTCGAAACGCTGTCGTCCGGCATGAAGCGCCGCGTGCTCTTGGCCCGGGCGCTGGCGCCTTCGCCCGACGTGCTGTTGCTGGACGAGCCGACCAACCATCTCGATGTGGATGCGATCACCTGGTTGGAAGAATTCCTGGGACGCACCACTGCCACGCTGATCTTTGTCACGCACGACCGCATGTTCCTGCGAAGGCTGGCGACGCGGATTTTGGAAATCGATCGAGGGCGTTTGTTCGATTGGTCTTGCGACTACGACACGTTTCTCGCGCGCAAGGAAGATCTGCTGGCGGCTGAGGAACAGCAAAATGCGCTGTTCGACAAGAAGCTGGCCCTGGAGGAGGTCTGGATACGTCAAGGCATCAAGGCACGGCGAACCCGCAACGAAGGGCGCGTGCGGGCGTTGGAGCAGATGCGACGTGTCCGTGGCCAGCGCCGGGCCTCGGGCGCGAAGGTACGGATGGCGATTCAAGAGGCCGAGCGCAGCGGCACGCTGGTTGCCGAGCTCGAGGACGTCACGTTTGGCTACGAAGGTCGGAACATTATCCGCGATTTTTCCAGCGAAATTCTCCGCGGCGACAAGGTCGGCATCTTCGGCCCCAACGGCGCCGGCAAGACCACACTGCTGCGGTTGCTCCTGGGGCAGCTCAAGCCGACGGCCGGCACGGCACGCCTGGGAACGAACCTGCAAATCGCTTATTTCGATCAGCTTCGAGAGCAGCTCAAGGCCGACGCCTCGGTGCAGGAGAACGTGGGCGATGGCTATGACACCGTCCAGATCGGCGAGCGGCGGCGGCACGTGATCGGCTACCTCGAAGAATTCCTGTTCAGCCCGGAACGATCGCGCACGGCTGTCCGCTTTTTGTCCGGCGGCGAGTGCAATCGCGTGCTGCTGGCCAAGCTGTTTGCCAAGCCGGCCAACGTAATCGTGCTCGATGAGCCCACCAACGATCTGGACGCCGAGACTTTGGAGTTGCTCGAAGATCGACTGGTGCAGTTTCAAGGCACGGTGCTCGTGGTGAGCCACGATCGGGCATTCTTGAACAACGTCGTCACCAGCACCATTGTCTTCGAGCAGGGCGCGGCGAAAGAGTATGTCGGCGGCTACGATGATTGGCTGCGCCAACGGGCGGATCGACCGTCGGACGTGGCCACACCGAGCCGGCAACTCGCGGTGACAAAGCTGACGGATCCACGGCCGTCCGACTCGCAGCCGCGCCGGCGCAAGCGGCGGCTCACGTACGACGAGCGGCAAGTGTTGCACCAATTGCCCAAGATGATTGAGCAATTGGAGCACCAAATCGACAGCGTGCATCAAGACATGGCTCAGGACGAATTCTATCGTCAGCCAGGGGAGCAGATCGCCCAGCGGCAGACTCAGCTCAAGGCGCTCGAAGCCGAGCTGGCCGCGGCCTACCAGCGGTGGGAAGAGCTGGAGCCGCTGGCCGACTGACCCGCGACATCACATGCTACGCCCGGCCAGCGTGCCGGTGCTCCAGGCGGCTTGAAAGTTATAGCCGCCGATCGGACCGTCGAGGTCGAGCACTTCGCCCGCCAGAAACAGGTTCGGCACCAGTTTGCTCTCGAGCGTGCTGGAGTTGATCTCGTCGAGCGCGATTCCGCCGGCCGTGACTTCCGCCTTCTCGAAGCCGAGCGTGCCTTGCACCCGGATCAATGTCTGCTTGAGCCCCGCGACGACGTCATTCCACGCTCGCTGACCCACCTCGGCTATCTTCACCTGGGGTGAAAGATTCACCGCGGCCAATAGCGCGTCACATAACCGCCGCGGCAGAAGGTCGCCAATCAGGCTGCCAAGCTGCCGCTTTCCGGCGGCCGATGCCTGCTGGCGCAGGGAGGCAACAAGTGCAACGCTCTCGTGCGCCGGCAGAAAATCGCACTCCAGAGTGAGCGATTGCGGATGCGTGTGTCCGCTGACAACGCGGCTGACATCCAACACGACCGGCCCCGAGAGTCCAAAGTGAGCGAACAACAGCGATCCGCGGCGCTCGGCCAGGACTTTGGCTGGGCGTTTGCCATCAGGGCGCCCGCCTTCTGCAGGCTCTATGACGCGGAGCTTCACGTCCGGGATGGTGATGCCACCCAACTCGCGAACCCAATCGGCCGAGGTCGTAATGGGCACCAACGCCGGCCGCGGCGTCACGATGGTATGGCCCAGCTCGGTCGCCCAGCGATAGCCGTCGCCACTGGTGCCGCAGCGGGGATAAGACTGGCCACCGGTGGTAACCAACAGCTTGCCGGCGTGCAAGACACGACGGGGCGTCGTCACCTGAAACCCTGCGCCGTTACGTTCGATCCGCGTCACCGGCTCATCGAGCGCCAGCGTGGCCGTGCTGCGCTGGACCCGGCGGACCAGCGCGGCCAGCACGTCAGTGGCTTTGTTGCTCACCGGGAACACCTTGCCGGTCGATTCGACTTTGGTTGGCACGCCTTCGTCGCGGAACATGTCGATCGTCTCGACCACGCCAAACCCGGCCAGTGCCGAGTGCAGGAACCGGCCCTCGGGTCCGAACGCCGCCACGATGCCGCGATTGTCG
>CAZUPX010001111.1:0-8010 GCA_964622155.1 uncultured Planctomycetaceae bacterium
CATTCAACTTCACCGATATGTCGCTGATCGGTGGTGACGGCAAGGACGGGTTCAGTATCGGAGATGGCGATCTGAATCATCTTCCAGCGCACATCGCCGTTGATGCCGGTGCCGGCGCTGGCGACAGGCTGTTTGTGGATGACTCCCTTAGTGACCTGATCGTCGACTATGCCATCAGTCCCGATGCTATAATTTCATTCGACGGTCCCGAAGCGACCAGTAATCAGATTCCGCGGACCTTTGGGGGCGTGGCCATCAATGCAAGTCTCGAAGCTCTCCAGTTCGAGGGCTCCGACGGACCAAACGAGATTGCAACGCTACCCAGCACTACAACCGAGTATTCGATCGACGGCAATTTGCCGGCGCCCGGTACTGTTGCTTCAGCTGCGGGAGATTACCTGCGGCTCGATACGACGGGAACCACCGGCCGCCGTTTGCAAATCCCCGTGCCGAAGTCAGGCAACGGAACTTGGACTTTTACGAGCGGCCATATGCCGGTGACTTTCGAGAGCGTCGAGCAGTTCAACCATGTTGAACGGCTTGCGATCGCACCCGAAGCTGGGAAGTTCAGCAAGCCAACAGTGAAGGTGTATGACGCGGAGACAATGGAATTCTTGTTTCAGTTTGAGGCATATGAATCGACCTATCGCGGCGGCGTGCGAGTTGCAACCGGCGACATCAATCAGGATGGAATTCCCGACATCATCACGGCACCAGGGCGCGTCCACGCCCCAGTCATCAAAGCATTTGAGGGTTTTGGCCCACAACAGTTCGCGGAATTTGTCGCCTATGATGGTTCCTTCCAGTACGGCGTGAATGTTGCCGTAGGGGATGTGACTGGCGACGCGGTGAAAGACATTGTGACCGTGCCGGGTCGTGGCGTCGCCGACGTGCGCGTTTTTCGCAACGATGACTTCGGACTCCATGCGACGCTGGTCGACTCGTTTGACGTGTTCGCTCGCAGTTTTATCGGGGGCGCAACTGTCGCGGTGGCCGACATGAATGGCGATGGTCGCGACGACATCGTCGTCGGTTCTGGGTCAGGGATGGCCCCGACGGTCAGAGTGTTCGACGGAACGAACCTTAGTGGACCGCCGATGAGCGATCTGATCGTGGGTGAGCCGGAGTATCATGGCGGGGTCAACGTTGCCAGCGGTGGGGTTGTTATCCCGGCCACTGCAAGCGCGGCCAGCGCAAACCCACAGGTCGCCACGACAAGCGTCGCTCAGATGGGCACATTAGCGAGTTCGACGGCGCCTGCGGCCAAGGCCGAAATCCCATCGAAACAAAGCTCGCATCTGGTCGCTGGAGCCGGCGTTCGCGGCGGTTCGTTGGTGGTTGCTTTCAACGCTCCGCTGCCGCCAGCAACAATACCGCCGGTTCGACGCCTGCCGGATCGATCGGAGACTGCCTTTGCAAGCAGTACTCGCGCGGCGGTGCATCTGGTCGCCAAAGATTTCAATCTGGACGGCGTCGTGGATGCCATTTTCGCCGCGTTAGCTTCTGACGGCCAATCGGGGCGAATTCGGCGGCGTGAGGCTGCAATGGCCGCCTTTGGCGATGTGCTGTTCTTGGCCGAGAGTGAGTTTGCCAACGGCTTTTTCCTGGGCTGACAACCACACCTTTCGCGTGCCCTACCAGCAAGCCGTGATCTCAAAGCTGGGACCGTAATAGAGAGCGCTGCTGCGTGTGTATACAAACATGCTGCTGTCGGGAGTGTCGGTGAAGTCAAGCTGATCGGGTGCCAGCGCAACCCCCGCAACTCCGAACAAGTTGTATCCGCCGCGGATCGACCAGACATTAGTCAAGCGAAGCGCAAGGTTGATGTTGAGCTCACCAGCAACAGCGCCGCGACCGCGCTTCACGCTAAGATCCCGAAAGACAAAACTGTTGTCGAAGTCGCCCAGAAAAGTATGCTGTGAGCACGCATTGATAAAGGCTCCCCCTTTCACCGACGCGCTCAACTCGAGACGGTCAAAAGTTGTGTTGCTGCGGACACCAATCTGAACCCCCCACAGGTTGTTTCTCGAGTTTATCGTGTAATTGCTTGTGCCTGTGTTCACATCACTCGATAAGATGTCAAATTGTTCGGCGACTCGAACGTATCGCAGGCCCGCGAGGCCCTGAACACGGTTGTTGTCGTCAAGAAGAAGCGTTTGCACGGCGTTTATCTCGCCGGAGTTGAGCTGTGTCCAATAGCTCAGATGCATCAAGTCGGCGTCCAAGAAGTCTAGGGTCGCCAGAGCGATGTCACCCGGAATTCTCAGCCTGTTGCTCCGCAAGACGTCGTTGGACGAGTTCCAATGCAGCAAACCGAAGTAAGAAGCTTCAAGCGACGTGCGATCAATCAGCCTGGCACCTAACAGCAACCGCAAGCCTCTCGCCGTGCCGAAGCCCAGATTGTGCGTCGTCCGCAGTGTGTTCAACGTTGCGTTGTCCAGCACGACCGGCTGGTCATCGGTTCGGTTATTGCGGTTCAAGAATAGCGCACCGGCGGTCGCGTAAAACTGCGCGGGCGAGGGTGGATCACACGGCTCCACGTCTTCACATACTTCGCCTGCTTCGACGCAATGGCTGTCGAAGAGCGGTGGTACTGGAGGCGCGTCGTGCCCAGAATAAGACCCCGCGTCTGACGGGATGAAGATCTGGGGCCCGTCTTGCGCAGGTGCCGCCATGCACCAGCATGCTAGCAGCATGAATGCAACGATTGCTCTCGCATCACTCGCCGGAAAACAGGACATCTGCGTTCCACCGTCTCGCCCTGCATGGAGCCCTCTAAGAGTGGGGCTGTCCCGTTATCGGCTACCGGATCGTTAAGCTTTAGTTGATCCATAGAGTCTTTTTGTCCTCGCCACTCAACAGATTTCACGCTTCTTTCGCATGCTGCCGACTACGCCACGTCTTGTTCTTCTTTTTGGACCGCGACTGGCGGCAGGTGTTGACCGGCCTGGCCCAGCGGGGCGTGCAGGATGCTTCGCGGAGGTCCGCGAAAATGGCTCCTCTCGTACGCAATCCACACGACCGCGGTTAGCAGCACTGCTCCCGACAGGGTCCATAGATTTTGATCGTTCGGCGGTTGGACGCCGATGGCCACGATCAACCCGCAGCAGACGATCGACAGCACGGCCATCACCCGATACATCGTGGCTCCCATCTGCCATGGTCCCATCCGCGTCCACGACTTGCCATAAGCCACCAGCCCGAGTGCCGTGGGGATGACATAGGAGATATAGAGAAAGATCGTGCAGGCTCCTGTGATGGCCGCATAGCTTTCCGTGAGAATGACAAACCCGACGGCCAACAATGCGACGGTCCAGATTGCCGCGACCGGCGTGCGGTAGGTCGAATTCACGACCCGCAGCCGATGCGAGAATGGCAGCCCGCCGTCGCGGGCGAAGGCGTACGCGATCCGCGAGGCCGAAGTCACCGTGGCCAACCCACAAAAGAACTGCGCGACCACGATGCCCAGCGACAAGCCCACCCAAACGCGGTGCGGCAGGACGCGCTCGACGATCCAGTGGAACGAGTCGTTGCCCGCCGCCGCGGCGTCGTTCATGTTGGGAATGGCCAGCACGACGGCCGAGAGCATGATCCAGCCGAACACACCGGAAACGATTACCGAGCGGACGATCGCCCGCGGCACGTGGTGCGACGCACCAACCGTTTCCTCCGAGGTGTTGGCCGAGGCGTCGAAGCCGGTAACGGTGTATGCCGGCAACAAGAATCCCAGCAGGAACAACCACCCGACTTGGTCCGTCGCCGGCCAGATTCCGCCGCCGCTTGTTCCGCTGTAGTTGGTGAACGTGACCAGCCGAGCCGGATCGATTGGCCCGGCGTAGAAGAGCATGGCCGCCGTCAACGCCGAGGCCACCAGCAGAATCCAATAGCCGCTGAAATCGGTTAGCGCCGCGGTGAGTCGAATTCCCAGGTGGTTGAGCAATGCCTGGGCACACGTAATCACCAGCACGCCGACAATTTGGGCGGTCGACTGGTCGGCGAAGAGCGACTCATTGACGTCGAAGCCGCCGGCGCTTGCCAGCGAGCGCAGCGCGAACTGATAGGTTCCGACGTTGATCGCCGCCAAGGCCGTGATCAGGCCGGCCAGGTTAAACCAGGCGGCCAACCATCCCCAACCGCGTCCGCCGAGGATGGCGGCCCAGTGGTACACTCCGCCGGCGGTGGGAAATGCCGACGCCACCTGGGCCATGGCCAGCGCGACGCACAGTGACATGAAGCAACACAGCGGCCATCCCAGTCCGATCGCCGCGCCGCCGACGCTGGAGAAACCCTGCGGAAATGACGTGATCCCGCCGGAGACGATGCAAATGATCGACATGGAGATGGCGAAGTTCGAAAACCCGCTCATCCGTCGCAACAGTTCCTGACCGTACCCCAAGCTGGCCAGCAGGTGGATGTCGGCGGCCACGATTTCATCGCGCGCTTCGTGCTTGTCGGTCGGTTTGCTGGGGTCGTTCATCTGTGTATTGCCAGCACTTACGAGGTAGTGGCCACCGAGGTCACGGAGAACACAGAGACGGGAAGTCGTGGACGTCTGTCAAACGCCGGATCAATT
Source organism: uncultured Planctomycetaceae bacterium (assembly GCA_964622155.1). Classification (GTDB taxonomy): domain Bacteria; phylum Planctomycetota; class Planctomycetia; order Pirellulales; family PALSA-1355; genus CAZUPX01. The sequence goes on from CAZUPX010001111.1 coordinate 4,574, forward strand.
TCAAAATTTTCGGACGGTCGTGACTCTCCCGCTAGTCTGCCCCGTCTTGTTCTCGGTGTTCTCCGTGTGCTCTGTGGCTCATGCATCTTTGCGTTGCCCTCGGCGGTCCCGATTACGCTTCCTCAAAGCCGCCGGCGCGGCCATACAGCTTTTCACGCGTCGCCCACAGGCCGGCCGAAGGAGTGGGGATGAAATAGAACCGCTCGCCGTCCGCCAGCGTATGCCAGCCCTCTTGCCGCCACTCGGGCTCGTACCGCGCCAGCGTGGCTGCCAGGTCGGCATAGCGAAACTTCACGCCTTCGATGTCCGCTGCTGACAGGTGTCCGGGGGCATAGGTGATCGTGAACCGCCCTTCGGACGAGCCGTGGATCAAGTGAGCCGTGGCGTGAGCCAGGTCTTGCATGTCGGCGTTGGTGCGATAACCGGCCAGGACGTTGGGAGTGCCGCAATAGCCGTACTTGCGAATCAATGCGTCGACGTCGCTCTGCTCGCCGAACCGCTTCAAGCCCGGCGCGATGATCAGCAGTTCGCCGCCGTCGGCCAGGGCCATTCGCGTGCGATAGATCGCCTTGTTGGCCACCCAGGTGCTCACAAACTCGTCGGCCTGCATCACGCACACCATCTTTTGCACCGGCTCGTCGAACACGGTGATATTCTGCTCGCGCGACTGCCGCGCGGCCTGCAAGTAAGTCTCCAGGTCGTCGCCGACGAACACGCCGGTGTGCACCAGCTTGCCCTTGGCGCCGCGCGCCAGCACGACTTGCACGTACAGGTCGGGCAACCGGGCGAGAAAATCATCTTCAGCCTTGTTGAAGCATGCCCGCGTGGGCGTGACGAGCTGGCCAAGATTGTTTTCGATGCCGCAGGTGGCGGCCAGCATGTGCGAGGCGCAAATCGTTTCCTTGCCGCCGAGGCCAATGAAGTAGTTCTTGTTGTGGTTGGCGAAACCCAATACCTCGTGCGGCACGACGTGTCCGATGTTGATCACCAGGTCCCAGGGCTCCTCCATCAGCATCCGATTGAGCAGAATGGGGATCGGCCACTCGGCCACTCCGCCACAGGCTTGCTTGACGAAATCGGCCGAGACCTCGCCCACTCTCACGCAGCCGCCGCGCCAATCGTGTGCGTGAATCCGCTCGTTGGGGATCGAGCCGAACATGCGGCGGTTTTCGTCCGGCGTATGCGGCACGTGCTGGCCCAAGGTTGGAATGACGTGCACCTCGGCCTCGCCCGAGAGTTCCTGATACAGCATCTCGGTCAGGCGGCCGACGCCCGAGTGGGCCCGCGTGATGTCGGGCGGAAGCAACAGCACGCGCTTCGGCCGGGCGCAGATCCGCCGCCGCGCCTCCGCCACGGTTTCGTGCATTAGCGATTCCAACCACGGCCAGCTAATTTCGTCGGCCGATTCAGCAATCCAAGGCATCCACGTCAATCCTTTTTCGATTCAATGAGGAGAGTGCGTGACAAACGGTGACACCGCGGTAGTTATGCCTTCCACTCGCGCGCCACCTCGACCAGCGTGCGCACGAACTGGCCGCTGGCGCCGGCGTCGCACCAGGGCTTGGCCTTGTCGCGAAACGCGGGGCCGGCGATGTCCAGATGGGTCCAGGGGGTCGTGCCGACAAACTGTTCGAGAAACTTGGCGGCCGTGATCGCGCCACCCCAACGGCCCTCGCCCACGTTCTTGATGTCGGCCACTTCGCTCTTGATCAGCTCGTCGTAGATTTCCGCGTACATCGGCAATTGCCAGACCGGCTCGCCAGCACGGCGGGCGGCGGCGACAACCGCGTCGCACCAGGGCTGGTCGTTGGTCATCGCGCCTGCCACTTCGGTGCCCAGCGCGACCACGCACGCCCCGGTCAGTGTGGCCAGGTCGACAATCTTTGCCGCGCCCCAGTCGACCGCCAGCGAAAGCAGATCGGCCAACACCAGCCGCCCTTCGGCGTCGGTATTGTGAACTTCGATTGTCCGGCCGTTGCGTGCCCGCAATACGTCTCCCAGCTTCATGGCCGCCGGCCCGGTCATGTTCTCCACCAGTCCGGCGATGCCGATCACGTTGACGGGCAGCTTTAGTTGGGCGATGGCCTGCATGGCGCCGACCATCGTCGACGCGCCGGCCTTGTCGCACTTCATCGTCAACATGCCCTCGGGCGGCTTGAGCGACAGTCCGCCGGAGTCGAACGTCACGCCCTTGCCGACGATCGCCAACGGCGGCGCCGACTTGGGTCCGCCGGAATATCGCAAGACCACCAGCCGTGCAGGGCGGTTCGAGCCCTTGGCCACAGCCAGTATCGCGCCGCAACGTTCGGCCTCCAGGCGGCGCTCGTCCCAGATCTCGATGTGTAGTCCGTTTTGCTCGGCTACCTCGGCGGCTCGCAAGGCGAACGTCTCGGGATAGATGTCGTCGGCCGGTTGGTTAACGAGCCATCGCGTCAAGCTGACGCCGTCGCCTAGCACGCGGCCGGCGGTGAAAGCACTCTCGCTTCCCCCAGCCCAGGCCAGCGACTCGAACGGATGGCGATTTTTCTCGGCGCGATACAAATCCTGACCGTGACAGCCGACGATCGCGCCGCACACTCCGCTTTCGGTCCACTCGGCGGGCCAACCGTCGTCGAGAAACAGGGCCACCTTCGCGCGCGGCTTGGCCGCCAGTGTTCGCGCCGCGGTGGCCACACAGCGAAATGCGCCGCCGGCGTCGAACTTTTCTCGCGGCCCCAAACCCACGACCAGCGCCTGCCGCGCTTTGCCCACGGGAACCAGCAAGGGCGCGGTTTCGTAGCTGCGGCCGGTGAATTCCTTGCGTTCGACGAGCGCTCGAATCGCGCCGCTCAGCGCGGCGTCGATTTCCGCCGCCGGGCCGCTGAGGTCTGCGTCCTGGAAGACTCCGACGGCTACCGCGTCGGCCTGCGTTTCACGAACCGAAGATTGAATGCGGCGAATTTCCACGCGATCGCCTTTCTCAAATGACGTTGGTGTGCGTAATCAAACGCATTCTATCGGCAAAGGGCGCGTTTGTCCCAGGAGCGAGTGTCACGTAAGCTAGCCTGCGAGGCAACTGAGCGAATGATGTTTTCAACACGGCCGGCCGGGCAAGCCTGATGGGCTATCGCACGTTACGAGACTGTTTGCGCGACCTGGAGGCCACGGGCCAACTGGTGCGCATCGAGCAGGAGGTCGACGCGCGGCTGGAGGCGGCCGAGATTCACCGGCGCGTGTTCCGGGCCGCCGGACCGGCGGTGTACTATGCCCGCGTCAAGGGTTGCCGGTTTCCGATGGCCAGCAACTTGTTTGGCACGATGGACCGGACACGATTCATTTTTCGGGACACGCTCGAAACGGTCCGCAAGCTTGTCGAGCTGCGAAGTGACCCAGCCGAATTGGCTCGCCATCCGTTGCGCGCGGCGGGTCTGTTGGGTGCGGTGTTGCGAATGCGGCCG
>CAZUPX010001112.1:0-7163 GCA_964622155.1 uncultured Planctomycetaceae bacterium
CGGGTCGCCATCGCGCGGCTGGCCCACGGAGCCGACGTTGCACATTGTCTTTTCATCACCCAAACGATACGTATAGTTAATTTCCTCGGGACTGAGGAAATTCAGGCTCTGCGTGAAAATGCCCGGAACGTGCGTATGGCCTTGAAAGCAATGGTGCTCGATCAAGCTGAAGATCTTTTCCATCTTCCGCTGGTTGTAGATGTCTTCGGGAAAGACATATTCATTGAGTGGGTTTCGCGCCGAGCCGTGGACGTACAAAAACCCATTCTCACGCCGATTTCGGGGCAGTTCTCCCAGAAAATCCCAGCGCTTGGCGTTGTCGGTCGGGTTGCCGCGCTGGCTTTCCAGTTGCTCGCGGGTCCAGAAAATGGCCTTCTCCGCGCCGGTGTTGAAACCCTCGGGGTCGAACAGCGCGCCCTGGTCGTGACTGCCCAGCAGGCACACGTCGCACTCCATCACCAGGTCGATGCACTCGCGCGGGTTGGGCCCATAGCCGATGATGTCCCCGAGGCAATATGTCTCGGAGATGCCCTGCTGTTTGATATCCGCTAGCACGGCCTCGAAGGCCTCCAGGTTGCTATGGATATCGCTGATTAATGCGCGCTTCACCGCGGTCTCGCTTCACGCCGCCAGGGGCACGACCATCCGCGAGACGATTGCCTCGCGACGTCGTCAAAAGACCTGAAAAAACAGCCACCCAAGGGTTGAGTGTAAAGAGTAACCTCGGGCAGGGTCAAGCCGCTTTAAGCCATACCCGCACAAGAATTATGGATCATCTGAGCCAAGCTAGCAAACACGGAACCTACGGCGCGACGTGCGTTGCAATGTCGGTCGACCAAGCCCGCTTGCCGGCTGTGTTCAGCAGATTCTCGCGGTCATCGATCAAGCTCGTCGGACGCTGCGACGGTATCGCGCGCCACAATATCGGAAATCCCGGCTAAAGGGGATTGCGCCCCCGGACAGGACGGCAAAACCCTGATGCTTTGATGCGACATGTGTCCCTATTTCGCATCATCTCGAGGCATCACCGAATGCAGATATCGCGGCCCCGGGGCACCCAAATCGTTGTCCTGAAACGTCCAACAGCCGCGGAGTATCCGACGCCCGGCGGCCGGGGCACAACAGTTGCCCATTGGCTTTTGGCCTTTCGCTCAATTCCTGGCGACGGGTCCGGAGAATGCTTATGGGCCGCTATTGGGCGTCATTTGTCTCGCTGTCGACGCTCGCGATCTTGACCGCGTGGTGCGCGACGTGCGCGGCCAAAGACGCTCGCCTGGTTGTCGTCGAGACCGCCAGTGGGCGAGTATTCACCGGCCAGGTTGACGGTCGTACGACCAATCAGGTGCTCGCGCTGCGCAGTGGCAACGCCGACATGTACTTGATCCGCCCCATTCAATGGGGCAGCGTGGCTCGCGTGCAGCTTGGCGGCGAGTCGCTCGACGGGCAACAAGCACGCGAGCGATTCACGGAGGGCGACCTTCCCGGCGCCTCGGAAGAATTGCCCGAGCCCTCGCCGGCTCCGTCTAAACCGCTGCCTCCGCGTCCCTCCGATGCCGACGATGACCACGCCGGTCGCGCGGCAAGCGAAGAAGCTCCGCTTCCAATTCGCGGGCTGGCAATCGACGCCTCGGTCGGTAAGTGGCAAAGCACGGTCGAGAGCGACGGAGTGCTGGTGCGAGTTTATCCGATGGACGCCTACGGAAGCATCGTGCCGGTCAATGGAACACTGGAAATCGACGTGATCGGCGAGCAGCATGCCGGGCGAACTTACGGCGAGCCGTTTCCACGGCTGCTTCGCTGGGCCACGAGGGTGCGTCCGGAAGATGTTGGACCAAATGGTGCTACCTATCGGGTCCCATTCCAGGCCTGGCACCCTGAGTTTGATCTGAAACTCGGAAGCATGGGCGCGGTACATGCACGACTGAGCGTGCCGGGACAGGGAGTGTTCGACGACACGGCCACAATGGTGTGGCTGCGACCGCTGAACACGACGCGTGACCGCTTGCAGCGCTTCAGCGGCGGTCGATTCTTTCCCGAAGAGAACACGAACCGCGGCATGAACGACTCGGGCTTTCCGCACTAAGCCAGGCCAGAGTCCAACGGCCAAACGCCAGAGAAAGACGGTCTACCGTTAGCCGCCCGGCCGCTTCATGGCCAGGCTGTGCAGCACCAGGACGGCGCCGACGGAGATGACTGCATACCCGACCCAGGTGGGCGGCTTGAGGGTTCGCCGCGGCGCCGTTCCAGTGGCCGCCACAAACTGGCTTGCCGAGTTGTCGGCATCGGCCAACATCGGGCTAAGCCGCTCGGCCAGGAACTTGCTGGACCTCTCGTTGAGCACGTAGGTCTCGACGGCCCGCAATTGCAGACCCAGCATCAACACCACGATTCCCAACAGGAAGTACTGGTTGCGGTTGATCTCCATCGACGGTTCCTCTTGCTCGTCCGCGCGGCCGCACAATCGGTATATTCAGACGACAGCCACGCGTCATCTGCTCATACGTATCGGGCTGGTTCATCGGCTCACTTCACCAGTCGCATCAGGATATCGATTATGCTGTAGCCGCAGCGTCTTAGGTCGCCAGGTGAGGCCGTAGGCGGTAGGCTGAAGGCCTATAGCAGGGACGAAAAAGTTGATCCGGCTGGGGCCACTGGACCCGGCTATAGTTGCATTGGACCGGGACCGCTTGCATGCTGCGTTTGAGCCCTCAGAAATCCTGGGTCGGATTGCCTGTCCGCGCGGCGACGTGGTTTTGGGAGATCCTCAGTCAGACGATCACTCGCTGGAATCGCAACGACGGCAACACGTTGGCGGCGTCGATGGCCTATTACGCGGCCTTCTCGTTCTTTCCGCTGATCGCGGTACTCATCTCGGCCCTTGGCTTTGCACTCGAGTTTTCGTCGAGCGCGCAAGACGCCAAGAAGCAGCTCCTGGAGTTCATTTCAAATAGTGCGGCGCCGGCGCTGGCCCAAGAGGTCAACAGCCTCCTTGCCGAAGCCTTGGCCGAAGTGCAATCGCGCGCCGCCTACAGTGGGCCCGTGGCGCTGGTGATCCTGCTGTTTGGCGCCATCGGCGTCTTTTCGCAATTGGATACCGCATTTCAGCGCTTGTGGCAGGATACCACGCCGCATGACCACGGCGTTCGCGCGGCAATCGTCAACGCACTGTGGAATCGGCTCAAGGCATTTTTGACGCTATTGGCCTTGGGTGTGCTGTTGATGGTGGCGTTCGTGTTCGACATCGCTCTGGCGGCAGTACGCACCTGGACGGCCGATCTTCAAGTCGGAATTCTTGCGTGGCGGGCGGTCCACCTGGGATTTAGCATCGGCCTGAACGCGATCGTGCTCACGCTGATCTACAAGCTGCTTCCACAGGCCGCGGTGCGCTGGCGGCACGCTGTGTGCGGCGGGCTGTTTGCGGCCATCATGTGGCAATTGGGCAGCCAACTGCTGGCCCGCTTTATTGTCGGTGGAAACTACTCGGCGTATGGCGTGGTCGGCTCGTTCATCGCCGTGATGCTGTGGGTCTATTGTGCCAGCATCTTACTGTTCCTGGGGGGGCAACTGGTGCAAGTCCTGGGCCGCCCCGACCCTCCGCCACCACCACCAGGGAGCGGGTGAGAAGGGGCTGCGCCACAAGGCGAGATCGGTGCGGTCGGGCGCTTGACAACTCTGCGGCCCGATACTATATTCGCCTATACGAATATGAAAACTCAAGCCGCCAGCCGCGTCGACCTGATGTTCCGGGCCTTTTCGGATCGGACGCGCCTGCGGATCCTGCACTTGCTTGGCGATGGCGAGTTGTGTGTTTGCCACTTGGTCGACGTGCTGGACGTGCCGCAACCCAAGGCTTCGCGGCATCTGGCCTATTTGCGCAAGGCCGGACTGGTACTGGCACGAAAAGAAGGCTTGTGGAGCTACTATCGCCTGGCGCCGGCGCGCAACGCGTTTCATCAGAAGTTGCTCGACTGCCTGGGTTGCTGTTTTCGCGACGTGCCGGAACTGGCCGACGACGGCAAGCGGCTTGCCGCCCGATTGAAGTGCTGCCGGTAAATTTTTTTACCTGTTTATATTCGCCTAAGCGTATGAATGAACCCACGACCACCAATGTACGCCTTTGGGCGGTTTTCCGCGTTCTGCTGGGAACGGGTCAAGTTATGGCTGCGACAGTCGGCGTGATTGTGTTGATGCGGAGCGGAGTTAATGTCCTTTCGGTCGGAGCGGCCAGCGTTGCAATTGCCTTGACCTTAACCAGCGTGGTTTTGTTTCGGGAGAGCAGGCAATGAGCACCAAAGAAGTCGTGCTTTTTCTCTGCACGGGCAATTCCTGCCGCAGTCAAATGGCCGAGGGTTGGGCACGACACTTGAAAGGCGATGTAATCGAGCCTTACTCGGCGGGAACAAAGCCAAATGCCCTGAATCCCTCTGCCGTCAAGGTTATGGCCGAGGCGAGCGTAGATATTAGCGAGCAATGGCCCAAAAAAGTCAACGAGCTACAGGGCGTCGAGTTTGATTACGTGGTCACGGTTTGCGACCAAGCAAACGAATCGTGCCCAGTGCTGCCAGGGAACGCGAAGCGTTTGCATGTTGGCTTTGACGATCCACCAAAGCTGGCCCGCTTTGTGAAGACAGAAGACGAGAAAATGCAAATCTACCGGCGCGTGCGTGACGAAATTCGCGCGTTCGTGGAACGCCTACCGGAAGCATTGACGGAGCATATCTAATGCCACGATTGAGGTTCCTTGACCGCTACTTGACGCTTTGGATTTTTTTGGCGATGACGGTGGGCGTCGGGCTGGGGTACTCCATTCCAGGAGTTCGGGGTTTCATTGATCGTTTCAGTATTGGAACCACGAACATTCCGATCGCCATTGGTCTCATCGTGATGATGTATCCGCCTCTGGCAAAAGTGCGTTATGAGGAATTGGGCGACGTGTTCCGAGACTGGAAGGTTCTAGGATTGTCGCTCATTCAAAACTGGGTCATCGGTCCGCTGTTGATGTTCGGACTGTCCTTGCTGTTTTTGCGCGACTACCCGGAATTCATGGTTGGCTTGATCTTGATCGGACTGGCCCGTTGCATCGCGATGGTGATCGTCTGGAATGAATTGGCAAAAGGCGACGCGGAATATGCGGCTGGGCTCGTCGCATTCAACAGCGTTTTTCAAGTCCTATTCTACAGCCCCTACGCTTGGCTGTTCGTCACGGTGCTGCCACCGTTGTTCGGCTTACCGGGAAGCGCGGTTAACGTCACGATTGGCCAAATTGCCAAGAGCGTGTTCATTTATCTAGGCATTCCGTTTCTGGCCGGAATGCTGACCCGCTATTCGTTACTCAGGATCAAGGGCTGCGACTGGTACGAACGAACATTTATCGCGACAATTAGCCCCGTCACGCTGTTTGCGCTGCTGTTCACCATTGTTGCCATGTTCAGCATCCAAGGTGAGCGAATCATTGGTGAGCCGTTCAGCGTACTGCTGATTGCCATTCCGCTTTTGATCTATTTCGTAGTCATGTTTGTGGTCAGCTTTGCAATGGGCAAGGCAATGGGCGCGGACTATTCAAAGACAGCAACGATTTCCTTCACCGCGGCGAGCAACAATTTTGAATTGGCGATTGCCGTCGCGGTGGCCGTATTCGGCATCGACCATGGGGCTGCGTTCGCGGCGGTGATAGGGCCGCTGGTGGAAGTGCCGGTAATGATCGGGCTTGTCAATCTAGCGTTCTACTTTCAGCACAAATTCTTTGAATGGGAGCCAATGCCATGTCCATCGAGCAAGTAGTGCAAGAACGGTACGGAGCTGTTGCGAACAAGGGTCTGTCGAGCAAGCATGAGGGTGTGAAGGCGATTGCCGAAGCGTTCGGGTACTCGGCCGAGCAACTGGCATCCATACCGGCCGAGGCAAACATGGGGCTCTCCTGTGGAAACCCGACGGCATTTGCAAGTCTGCGTGCGGGCGAAACCGTCGTCGATCTTGGCAGCGGCGGGGGCTTGGACGTATTCCTGGCCGCGGCCAAAGTCGGACCAACCGGCAAGGCGATCGGCATCGACATGACGCCAGAAATGCTGGCGCTAGCTCGAACCAACGCGGCCAAAGCGGGGCTGTCGAACGTCGAGTTCTACGAATCGACTATCGACAAGCTGCCGCTGGCCGACGCGTCGGTCGATTGCGTGATCAGCAATTGCGTCATCAACCTGGCCCCGGACAAGCCTGCCGTGTTCCGCGAGATTGCACGCGTCTTGAAGCCGGGGGGCAGGCTGGCTGTGAGCGACATTGCGCTCAAGCGGCCGTTGCCTGCCGAGATTGGCGAGAACTTGCTGGCCTATGTGGGCTGTATCGCGGGCGCCATTCCGATTGAGGACTATCGCGCGGGCCTCATCGCCGCCGGCTTTGCGCACGTCGAAATGATCGACACCGGGGCCGATCTGAACGTGTACGGCAAGGCCGAAAAGGAAAAGGAATCCGGCTGCTGCTCCACGGGCCCGTCGTGCGGCTCGGGCGATTTGCACCAGCAACTCATTGAGCTGATGCGGCGATACAACGTGAACGATTACGCCGCCAGCATGAAGGTGTACGCTGTGAAGCCCTAGAATTGTCAGTTGTGGGCCAACGCGTCGCCGGGCACTTTGGAAGGCGATGCAAAATGGACGAAAACCGGGTAGATTGAAGTCCGGCGCCGCGTCTGGTAGCCCTCGGACGTTTCGATCCGAGGGCGCGCGGCCAGTCGCTCCATTTGTGTCGAAGGACCCTTGTGGTTCAAAACCCGGCCATGGCGGACGTGCACTGGTACTACGCGCGGAATGACCAGCAATTCGGGCCAGTCTCGGCCGCGGAGCTGAAGCAACTGGCAGACGCCGGGAGCATCGCACCCGACGATCTTTTGTGGCGCGAAGGCATGGACGCCTGGACGACGGCGATCAACCTGCGCGGGCTGTTCGGCGAGGATCCGCCGGTGGACAACTTAACGCCGGCAGGGCTGTCGGCATCGCCCGGCCTCACCGATCGGCCAAGTCCAATCGCGTCACGAGCATCGGCCGCGCCATCGTTGTCGGTGATGGTCCGGGGGACTCAAACGATCCTGTGGTGTATCTGTGTCATGATCGTGCTGGTTGGGGCGGTGTTGTTTACGCGTGCATTTCTGGCGGACAAGGACGCCACTGAAG
>CAZUPX010001113.1:0-8270 GCA_964622155.1 uncultured Planctomycetaceae bacterium
CCGTCTTTTCCGCCCACCTGCAAATGCTGCGCGATCCCAAGTTGCGCGGTGAGCTGGAAAGCATGATTCGCGAACGGCACTACTCGCCCGAATACGCCGTGAGCCGGGCGCTGCGCAACTACGCCAAGATTTTCCAGTCGATTCAAAGCTCCTATCTGGCCGAGCGGGCCAACGACATCTTCGACATCGAGAAACGCCTGCTGCGCAACCTGTTGGGCCGGCGGCGCGAGGAGCTCTCGCAGGTCATCTCGCCGGTCGTGCTGCTGGCGCACAATCTGACGCCCAGCGAAACGGCCAACCTCGACCCCGCGATGATCCGTGGATTCGCCACCGAGGTCGGAGGGCCCGGCAGCCACACGGCCATCGTGGCCGAGGGTCTGGAAATTCCCGCCGTCGTTGGCACTGGACCGTTCTTGACCGACGTTTCAGGTGGCGATCTGGTCATCATCGATGGCGATCACGGGCTCGTCATTCTGCAGCCCGACGAAGAGACCATCGCCCACTATCGCCACGAAGCCGAGCAGAACATCGATCGGGCCGCTCGACTCGAGACGCTGCGCGACTTGCCGGCCGAAACCGCCGACGGGGTGCGCATCGAACTGTTGGGCAACATCGAGTTTCCCAGCGAGGCGGCACACTGTCTGGAGCGCGGGGGCGACGGTATCGGACTATACCGCACCGAGTTCCTCTATCTCGGCGCCGAGTCTGAGCCAGACGAGGAAGCGCATTACGACGCCTACTCGAACGTGGTGGCCGCGATGCAGGGGCGCACGGTCATCATTCGCACCTTCGACTTGGGAGCCGACAAGTTCGATGCCGACGCCGACGGCACTCGCAATCCGACCCTTGGCCTGCGCAGCATTCGCTTGTCGCTCAAGAACCTGCCGATGTTCCGCGTCCAGTTGCGGGCCATTTTGCGGGCCAGCGTGTTGGGCGATTTGCGGCTGATGTTTCCGCTCGTCACCACACTCCTGGAGCTGCGGCAGGCCAAGATGGTGCTGGCCGACGTGATGGAAGACCTGGATGACGAGGGAATCGCCTTCAACCGCGACCTGCGGGTAGGCATGATGGTCGAGGTGCCCGCGGCGGTGCTGATGATCGACCACTTCGTCGATGAAGTTGATTTTTTGAGCATCGGCACCAACGATCTGACGCAGTACACGCTGGCAGCCGATCGCAGCAACAAGGACGTGGCCGAGTTGTACAATTCGGCCGATCCCGCCGTGCTGCGGCTGATTCATATGGCCATCGTCGCCGCCGACCGCAAGGGCGTCGCCGTGAACGTCTGCGGGCAGATGAGCTCCAGCTCGACGTTCACCATGCTGCTGTTGGGCATGGGGCTGCGGCGGCTGAGCGTCACGCCCAGTTCGATTCCCGAGGTCAAGAAGGTGTGTCGCACCGTGACTATCGCACAGTGCCAGAGAGTGGTCGAGCGTGCGGTGGCGATGGAAAACGCGCGAAATATCAAGAACTATCTACGCGAGGAGTTGTACAGGATATTGCCCGAACTGGTCGTGTAGGAGTCGGACCAGTCGCGGCAACGCACGGCGAAAACGACCCCTTTCCGCGGCGCCTGGCGCGTGCCAAAGCACGCCACTGCGCCCTGCGGTGAACATGGAAACCGAAACATTGAGACCATGTGCGCGGCCACAGGTGGCCTGCGCCGAACACAGAAAGCAGCTCAAGAATGAAGCAAGAAATGTTGATCAACGTCGCACAACCGGAAGAGTGCCGAATTGCGATCGTTGAAGATGGATCGTTGGAGGAGCTCTATATCGAGCGAACCAGCCAGGACAACTACGTCGGAAACATTTATAAAGGCAAAGTCGTCAACCTGGAACCGAGCATTCAAGCCGCGTTCGTCGACTTTGGCGTCGGACGCAACGGTTTTTTGCACATCAGCGACGTCGAGCCGCAGTACTATCGACAGGGCGGCATTGACCCCGGCAGGCCGATCGAGACCGGCTCGCACGCCTCGCGAGCCGACGTCGACGTGGGCGACGACCCTCCCGGTGATGAAGACGAAGAAAACGGGGGCCCGCCGAGAGGCCGCCACCGCCGCCCGCGACCCGGCGCGCGGCCGCGCATCAAGCCGCCCATTCAGGACATTCTGCGCCGCGGCGACGAGGTGCTGGTGCAGGTGATCAAGGAGGGCATCGGCACCAAGGGCCCGACCCTGTCCACCTACATCAGCATTCCCGGCCGATACCTGGTGCTGATGCCGGCCCTCGGACGAGTCGGCGTGTCGCGCAAGATCGAAGACGACGAGGTGCGCCGCAAGCTGCGCGATGTGATGCTGGAATTGAACCCGCCCAAGGGCCTGGGGTTCATCGTGCGCACCGCCGGCATCGATCGCACTAAGCGCGAGCTGTCGCGCGACCTGGCATACCTGCTGCGGTTGTGGAAGGTCATCGTGCGGCGGATCAAGAAGTATCCCGCGCCGATCGACATCTACGAAGAGAGCGACATGATCATTCGTACGATCCGCGACATCTTCACCGGAGACGTCGACTCGATCTATATCGACGAGCCATCGGCCTACGAGCGGGCCAAGGAGTTTTTGCAAATCGTCATGCCGCGCTACGTCAGCCGGTTGCAGATGTATGAGGGCAAAGAGCCCTTGTTTCACAAGTACAACCTGGACCGCGAAATCAGCTTGATCCACCAGCGCAAGGTGCCCTTGCGCCAGGGGGGCTCGATCGTGATCGATCAGACCGAGGCCCTGGTGGCCATCGACGTCAACAGCGGCAACTTCCGGGCCGATGACTCGGCCGAGGAAACGGCCTACCAGATGAATCTGCTGGCGGCGCGCGAAATTGCACGGCAACTGCGGCTGCGCGACCTTGGGGGCGTGGTGGTCAACGACTTCATCGACATGCGAAAAGAGAAGCACCGCCGCAACGTCGAGCGTGCATTGCGCGACGCGGTGAAGCGCGACCGAGCGAGGACCAAGATTCTCCGCACCAGCCCGTTCGGCCTGATCGAGATGACCCGGCAGCGGATTCGGCCCAGCCTGAAGCGCAGCGTCTATAAAGACTGCCCGGGCTGCCTGGGCAGCGGCGTGGTCAAGACGGCCGAGAGCATGGCCATCGAGGTCGTGCGGATTCTGATTCTGGCGACGCAGCAAGAAGACGTCGCCAAGGTCACCGTCTCGGTATCCGACGACGTGGCCACATATCTGAACAACCGCAAGCGGCGCGAGCTGTCGAGGCTGGAGGACGAGAACCACATTTCCGTGCAGATCTTCGGCGTCGAAGGCGTTTCACCGGAACACCTGGTGCTGGATTGCCACGATTCGCAGGGCCGCGAGGTGAAAATCCCGGTGACTTAGCCCTCGACCGAGACAACGGGTTTCGGTAAATTGAAGGGCTCGATTGGGGGACGCGCGAGCGCATGCATCGTATTAGCACGGGAACGGGATTATGTACGCGATCATTATCGACGGCGGACGTCAATATAAAGTCATGGAAGGCCAGGAGCTGGTCATCGATTACCGCGATGCCTCCTCGGGCGACGCCCTGTCGTTCGACAAGGTCGTGGCCTTCAGCGACGGATCGGCCTTGAAGCTCGGCACGCCAACCGTCGGCGGCGCCAAAGTCACGGCCAAAGTGCTGGGCGTCACTCAGGGCCCCAAGCTCACCGTCCAAAAATTCCGCCGCCGCAAGACCTATCGCAGCAAGACCGGCCACCGCCAGATGTTCACCAAGGTCCAGATCGAGAAGATTGTCAGTGGTGGTTAGTGATTCGTGACTCGTGATTGGTAAAGACGAAGACGTCCGCTTGCGGCCACACACCAATCACTAACAACTTTCCTATGTCTGCTCCCGATCGTTCGACGGCGCGACGGCTGGCGCAGGAGTCGCTGGCCATCGTCTCGTTCGAGGACTTCTTCGACGACTAAGACCCGCCCACGCGGCGGTTTCGCGTGGGGTATCGGCGGGATCGGTAGTTCCATCATCGAGCGATCGATATGGCGACACTGGCAAGGATCAACATTCACCCGGTTAAGTCGTTCGACGCCCAAAGCGTCAGCGAGGCGGTGTTGCTTCCCAATGGGGCACTACAGCACGATCGTCGCTACGCGCTGCGGGACGCCGACGGCCAGTTCGTCAACGGCAAGCGTGCGCCGGCGGTGCACCGTTTGCGCTCGACGTTCGATCCGGCCACAAAACTACTGACGTTGCGCATCGCCGATGCGGCCTTGTCGCGTGTGTTTCACATCGACGACCAGCGGGCTCTGTTGGCACGCTGGCTGAGCGATTACTTCGAAATCCCGCTGGAAGTCGTTGAAGACGCCACCGGCGGATTTCCCGACGACACCGATTTTCCGGGTCCGACCGTGATCAGCACGGCCACGCTGGCCGAAGTCGCCCGTTGGTTCGAGGGCGTGACGATCGACAGCGCGCGAGGCCGCTTTCGCGCGAACCTGGAGATCGATGGCGTCGAGTCATTCTGGGAGGACCGGTTGGTGAGCGAGGAAGGCCGCGCGGTCCGTTTTCGCATCGGGTCCGCCGAGCTATTGGGCACGAATCCCTGCCAGCGATGCCCGGTGCCCAGCCGCGATCCCTTGACGGGCGAGACGATCGCCGCCTTCGCCCGGCGGTTTGCCGAGCGGCGAGCCGAGTCGCTGCCGTCTTGGGCGCCACGATCGCGCTATGACCACTTTTACCGTCTGGCGGTCAACACGCGCGCGGTGAGCGCGCAACCGCGTACACTGCGCGTCGGCGATGAAGTGACGATTCTGGGTGTCGAGTGACCTTCCCTCTCCCCTCGTGGGAGAGGGGCAAGGGGGGAGCACAACGACTGCCGTTACGTTCGTCGACGGTGCCCGGCCCCCTCACCCGGCTCGTTCCTCGCCACCCTCTCCCACGAGGGGAGAGGGAAGAGCCGCGCGGCAAGGTCCCGATAATTTCACCGTGTCAGCAGCCCGGCGTCGAGGACGAACTGCGAGCCGGTGATGAATCGCGCTCGGTCGGAGGCCAGATACACGACGGCGGCGGCCACGTCCTCGGGCTCGATCCAGGGGACGTCCAGCAGGTTGCCGGCCGATCGCTCGGCGATCTCGCGCGGTGTTTTACCCTCCATCGCCGCCAGACCATCGTTCATTGGCGTGTTGACACCCGTGGGATGCAGCGACACGACGCGGATGTTATGTGGCGCTAGCTCGATGGCCCACGACTTCGTCAAACCGACGAGGCCCCATTTCGAGGCGGCGTAATGGCTCAACCGGGCCATGCCTCGCAACCCCGCGATCGATGAATTGTTGATGATCACCCCGCGCCGCCGCTCGATCATCGCGGGAATAGCGTGCCGGGCGACAATCCAGGCCCCTTTCAAATTGATGTCCAGCATTGCGTCCCAGGCATCCTCGGTAAGCTCGTGGGCCAGGCCATAACCGCAGATGCCGGCATTGTTGAACAAGAGATCGAGCTGGTTCCAACGCGCGACCGTTTCTCGCACGGCATCGCCCACGGCTCGATCGTCGCGCACATCGGCGGCAAACGTCAGTGCCTCGACGCCCGACGCCCGGCACTCGGCGGCCAGCGACTCCAACTCGGTCGAGGTGGCCATCGCGTAGCCCGGATAAGCCAGAGGCTTGGCCACGTCCAGGGCGGCAATGTGCATGCCCTCGCGCGCCAGGGCCAGCGCGGTGGCGCGCCCCTGTCCATGCGCGGCGCCGGTGATCAACGCCACGCGACCTTTGAACTCATCACTCATGCTTCACGCCGTTGGTTCGGCTTTGGAAGACGTGGACTTGCGAAACGGCTGTAGGTAATCGTCGAGGTCGACCCGCAATGCGTTGTTAAATACGTTGGTGGCGATCATCATGCCACCGAAGGCGGTAAGCGCGACGATTTGCTCGGGCGTGAGCCAACGGGCCACTCGAGCGTATAGCGCATCGGAGATGCTGTGCGCGTCGCAGGCCAAATGGCGTCCGTAGTCGACAATGGCCTGCTCGCGCTCGTCGAGCACAAGCGCATCGGGGTCCTCACCCGCCTCGACCAGCCAGCGGCGAAAAAAGGTCGAGCAGACCAGACAGTCGGTCTGGTTCGAGATGGCATTGGAGAAGAGCGTCGTCAGCCGCTGCCCCAACACGGGCAGCACGACATCGTACAATGCGTACCACTGCATCAGCGCCGCAAGCGCCGCAGGTGAGCGGGCGAGCGTGCACTTCATGTTCGTCACGCGCCCGTGTGCGGCAATCTGATGCTCCAGTTCCGCTCGGGCGGACCCTTGAGCTTCGGTGACGGCAATAGGTGGGATGCGGGCCATAGTTGCGTAGCTCAGATTGAATTGCTCGAATTAATTTGAGCGTGGGGCTGTCGTCCGGCGTGACCACACGATATTTCCACGCGATTGGCCGGTCAAGTGTTATACTGGATTTCGTGGACAAGCTTGCCGTCGACATTCAGTTGCGTGAACTGGAGTTGATCTTGACCCACGAGCTAGCGCACATCCGCCGCTACGACGATCTGGTGAACGCCGCGCAGTCGGTGATCGAGACGCTGTTGTTCTATCACCCGTGCGTGTGGGGACTTTCGGCCCAGGTGCGCAAGGAGCGGGAGAACTGCTGCGACGACGTTGCGGTAGCGCGGTGCGGCGATCGCCGGGCGTACGTCCGCTCGCTGTGGCTGCTCGAACAACAGCGGAAGAGCATGACGCCCGCGTTGGCGGCAGCGGGGGGATCGCTGGTCCTTCGCGTGCGTCGCCTGGCCGCGGCATCGCCGACCGAATCGCGCGGCGCTCGGCCCAGCACTTGGCTGGCCAGCGCGATCATGCTGGTCGTGCTGGCCAGTGTGTTGTGGGTTGGACCAACGCGGGTCGACGCCGATGCTCCGGCCGATCAGGCTACCGCCACGGTGGAAGAGAGAGAGGCAGATCCCGAGACGAGCGAGAAATCTGCACCGAGTCCGATCGCCGCTTTGGCGAGCGAGGCGCCCGCCCCCCAGGAACGCGCCGAGGCGAGCACAGCGACGCAGTCGACGACGCTCACCGGCCGCTTCGTTTACGACGGCACGCCGCCGGAGCCGAGAAACCTAAAGATCCCGATCAGGAGGCAGTATCTCACGCCCGAAGGACAGCGCGAGGGTGAAGTGGTCGAAGACTGGCGGCTCGCCGCCGAAGCCGGCGTGCCCGACGAGACCTTGCTCGTCGATAAGGACGGCGGCATCGCCAACGTCATCATTTGGCTGCGCAGCCCAATTGGGGCGCCGCCATTGGATGGCCCCCTGCCGCCGGCCACCCTCCGCGCACAGGATCACCGGCTTCAGCCCCATGTGCTGGCCTTTTGGAATGCGGCGCCCCTGCGATTGGAGAACGCCGGTCAAGTGGGAGTCAACCTCAAGTGGGACCCTCTGGTCGGAGAGGGAGCCGCGAATCCTCTGCTCAAGCCGGGCCAGCATGTCGACGTTCGAGTGGTCCGCGGGCAGTCGGTGCCCGTACCGGTATCTTCGAGCATTCGACCGTGGTACCGGGCGTACGTGTTACCGGTCAATCATCCGTATTTTGCCGTCACCGGACGCGACGGTCGCTTCGAGATCAAGAACTTGCCGCTGGGCGAATGGGAATTCCGCACCTGGCACGAACGGACCGGGTGGCTGAAAACCGATAAGTTTCCGACGGGCCGCTTCACGCTGGCGATCAAGCCGGGCGAGAATTCGCTGGGCAACCTGAACGTCGCCGCTCGCACACTGCTCAACTCCGAGCACGTTGCGCCCGCGGCCGCGCCGGCGGCACCCACGCCCCAAATCGATCGCCTCGACGACGGCGGATTCTCGCCGTTGCATCGGGCCGCCATGGGAGGCCACGTCGAGCGGGTTCGCGCATTGCTCGCCCAAGGCGCCAACGTCGACGTGCGACAAGAGGAATTCCACGGCACGCCTCTGCAATACGCCGCGCACAACGGCCACGGCGATACCGCGCCGCTACTGCTGGAACACAAAGCCACCGTCGATTCGCAAGACAAGCAAGGGCGCACGCCGCTGGTTTGGGCAGCCATGGGAGGCCGTTCGGACATGGTTCGCCGGCTGCTCGACGCCGGTGCCAATATCGACGCGGAAAATGAAGGGGGATGGACCGCGCTGCACTATGCCATCCAAGGCAAACACCAGGATGCGGCGCAACTGCTGGTCGATCGCGGCGCCGATCCTCATGCCCTGAACTCGCTCGGGCAGACGCCCTTCGATCTGGCGCCCGCGACGATGAACTTACGGGTCCCGCAGCGCCCGCCCGACGCGGCCAACGGCCCCCGCAAGCTGGCCCACGTCGTC
>CAZUPX010001114.1:0-2584 GCA_964622155.1 uncultured Planctomycetaceae bacterium
CATCAAGGCAATCTTGCCGCTCACGTCGGCGCCGATCACGTTCTCCTGTCGCGTGTGCTCGGCGTCACTTCGCCGCTTGTCGACGATCGCCAGGTTGCCCCCCAAACGTTCGGCATGCCCCAGGGCCCGCTTGATGCTCCCTTCGTCCGGGCTGACGACGACCATGTCTTGATGGTCGAAACCCAATTCGAGAAAGTACTCGTTGAGCACCGGCGCCGCGTAAAGGTGATCCACTGGCACGTCGAAGAAGCCCTGGATCTGAGCGGCGTGCAAGTCCATGGCCAGCACGCGATCGGCCCCGGCGCGCGTCATGATGTTGGCCACCAGCTTGGCCGTGATCGGCACGCGGCCCTCGTCCTTGCGGTCTTGCCGCGCGTAGCCGAAATAGGGCACCACGGCCGTGATCCGCTCGGCGCTTGCGCGTTTGCAGCTCTCGATCATGATCAACAGTTCCATCAGGTTCTCGTTGACCGGCGGGCAGGTCGGCTGAACGAGAAACACGTCGCGGCCGCGAATGTCTTCGTCGACCTTGCAACTGATTTCGCTGTCGGGAAAATTGCCGATCGTGATCCCGCCCATCGGCAGGCCGAGATAGTCGCAGATGCGCTTCGACAACTCCCGGTTGGCTCGGCCGCTGAATATTTTGAGATCGTTCATGGTAATCAGGCTAGAGGCTGTAGGCTGTAGGTTTGAGGAAGCAGAGGGATGCTCCGGCCTATGGCCTGCCGCCTAATTCCTCCCGCAGTCCAAGCCCATGCGTCGCATGGCGTCTTCGACGGCGGCCAGTTCGTCAGTGTCATTTATGCTCAGAGCTTCGCAAGGCTTCAAGACACACAGCGCGCGCACGTTCCGCCCCGCCGCCAACAGCACGCCCGGACAATCGGTAATGTAATACTCTCCCTGCGCGTTGTCTGAGCGAATCTGGTCCAGGGCCTCCAGCAAATCGCGGCAATTGAAGACGTAACAGCTCAAATTGACTTCTTGAATCATCCGCTGCACGGTGTTGGCGTCTTTTTCCTCGACAATCTGGGCGAATTGGCCGTTGCGATCGCGCACGATGCGTCCCAATCCGCCCGGAGTGTCCTTGGTCGCCGTGCCTAGTATGCAGGCCGGCCGATCGCGCTTGAATTCGTCCAAAAGGTGTCGTACCGAGTCGGGCTGCATCATCGGCGAGTCGCCCGCCACGACCAGCACGGCTCCATCGTGCCCGGCCAACTGCTCGCGCGCACACATCACGGCGTGCCCGGTCCCGTTCTGTTCGGCTTGCAGGGCAAAGACGACATTGCGCCGCGAAGCCAGCGCCCGGCGAACGTCCTCGGCCCGGTAGCCGACGACGACAATCGTTCGTTCGACACCGGCCGCCTCCAACGCGTCGAGCACGTAGTCGATCATCGGGCGTCCGCAGACGGGCACGAGCACCTTGGGCAACTCGGAGCGCATACGGGTGCCTTTGCCGGCCGCCATGACAACCGCCACGGTGGTACTCAAGATCCGCGTCGCCCCGGGGTTGACTGGAAAAGGACTATCTTCGCACTTGGGCGATGCACATTCCAGGGGGCCCATGCGGGCACTTCCCGCGCCACCGGAGCGGTGCTTCGAAATATTTGCCACGGGCTTTTGGTCGGCTATAATCGAGCCGCAACATAGTTCGTTCAAACTGGTTGGGGCGACACAAATCATGAGCCTGGGGCACACGTCCGTAGACCGCTCCCTCGCTAGCGCTTTCGACGCGCTCTGGGAAGACCCATCAGGTGGTACGCCAGACGTGTTTTCATTCCTTGCGCAGCACCCGACAGCCTCGACCCAAGCGCAGGCCAGCGTTTTGCTGCTCGACCAGTTCCACCGATGGCAGAGCGGCGTGGAGCCGCGAAGCGTCGAGTCCTATCTGGAACGATGGCCTGCCATAGCTGGCAATCTCGAAGCCAAGCACGAACTCGTCGTCGAGGAGTATCGCTATTGCCGTCAATTCGGCCCGCAGCCGGATCCAGCCGCGTTCATCCGTCGCTTTCCGGACTTGGACCCGCAACGGCTCGAAAACGAGTTCCGCGCCGCTTCCGTCGACCTGCCGCCGACGGACAACTTCTCTCTACTGTCGACCTCCGAGCGAAGCGAAGGCCGCGTGGCACAGATCGCCTCCGAGATACCGTTGCCCGCACGGGTCGGCCGCTACCGGGTCATCAAGTGCTTGGGAGGTGGAGCATTCGGCCGCGTGTATCTCGGCCGCGACGAGACCCTGCGGCGTGACGTCGCGATCAAGGTTCCGAACTCGGAGCGATTGCAAACGACGTCCGACCGACAACAGTATCTGAACGAGGCTCGCATTCTAGCCCAACTCGATGATTTCGGGATTGTGCCCATTTACGATTTCGGAGAAACGGACGACGGTAGCTGCTTCCTGGTGTCGAAGTTCATAGCCGGGGGAGACTTGAACGAATGGCGCCGCAAAGGTCGGCTGTCGCATGCCGAGTCGGCCGAAATGATCGCCAGCCTGGCCAGCGCGCTGGCCTAGCAGCCTGTTGAAAAAGTCATTTTGAGCAGCATGCTAGCTGCAAATTGCCGAGCAAAACCACGCTAGCACTTACCA
>CAZUPX010001115.1:0-7591 GCA_964622155.1 uncultured Planctomycetaceae bacterium
AAAAGGAAAATCCCTCCCTGCTCGGTGCATCGGTCGACACGCCAAAGAAATTCTCCGGCAGTCCGTTGTCTTGCGACGGATTGGATCGCATGCTGTCGCGGGAATTGAAAAAACCGATGAGCACGCCGCTGTCGCTGACGCCGCGCCGCAAGGCGACCTTTCCCGCGGCTCGCAGCGGTTTGTCAAGCGTCAATTCATCGAGCCGATCGCCGTAGCATGCCATGCGCTGGGGATATCGGCAGTCGCCACGAAACAACACCCCGCCCAACTCGCCTGGCCCCGCGCCGCCAGCCCAGCGCGTCTGGCTGAACCCGAAATCAAATCGCGGCCGCACGATGGTTGTCGTGTAGGTGCGGCGGTTGTTCAATTCGTCCCATTTCGGAGCGCGCGAAAAATCGTCCGTCACACCGTTGATCTTCACGTCGTCGATCCAGAATTCTCCGCCGCCATCCACCGACTTCATCACCGGAAGGATTCCAAAGTGATCGAACGTCGCGCCGTCGGCCCTGTGCTCAGCGGTCAGGTGACACTCGGCAGTCTCGTCGTCGACGGAAGCCGTCACGACCCCCTGCCCTCCGTTGCCACGAGGATCGTAGCTGAGCGACCATCGATGCACGCCCTGGCCAGAAAAGCCCTTCAGCTCAAACCGGCCGGTGTCGTTGGGCACGGTGGGAAAACTGCGCGGCGAGTCGCCGCCAGCCCGCCAGCGGGCAGTGCAGTATTCGACGTATGCAAAGAACTTGTCGCCCCGCCCATTGATCCGCATGGCGATCGTGTTGGGCGTGCGCCATTCGTTGAGCGTATCGACGTTGAAGAAACCGAGCAAAAGATGGACAGGGCGACCGTCGCAGGCAAGCGTGCCGGAGGCCGATAGCGGTTTATCGAAGTCGGACTTCGCAATTCGGGCCCCGTAAAAGGCGGGCTCGGCCGCCGGGGTGATGTACCCGCCGATTTCGCCCATTTGGCCGCCGGCATGAACGGTGCGGCTGTAGCCGAAGTCCTGCCGAACCGAGCGAGGAGCGGGCTCGGTGGCCCGATGATTGCGGCCGTCCCACCGCGGATCCTTGTCGAACGGCTCGGTCCGCTCGGCAGCCGACACGCATGCATGGCCGACGATCAAACAGATAATGGCCGAGCCTAGAATCAGGTACTGTCTGGACATTCCGACCTCCAGAGCTGAGGATTTAATCGCCCGCAGCCACGCGAGGCGCCGGCCACTCCCAAATCCGGCCCTCGCCGGCCTCATTGTCACCGGCGGCCACAAGCCGATCACCCTGCGGCGAAAACACCATGTGCGTCACGCGGCGTCCGGGCGCCTCGATCGTCATGAGCTCTTGGGCGGTGCGGACGTCCCAGAGCATGATGGCGGTTGGTCCTAGCGCGGTCGCAGCCAGAGTCTTGCCATCTGGCGAGAGGGCGATCGCGATGGGCGCAACGCGGCCCACCAGTTTGTGCAGCGATCGCCCGGTCGTCGCATCATAGACTGTGGCTTGATCCTCCCATCTGGCCGCCAGAAGGCGGGCGTCAGCCGAGTAGAGCGGCGTGCTCCCTTCCCCCAGGTCGAAGATCAGTTCTTCTGTTGCGGGATTCCAAATTCGCAACTGGTCAGCCGTCGCCACTGCGAGCTGTTTACCATCCGGCGAGAATGTCATGTCATAGACTTTCGTTTGAGTCTGGAAGCGATGCTCGATCTTGCCCGAATGCACATCGACGATGACCGGGATCGTGTCGGCAATCGTCGTCGCCAGCCATCGTCCGTCGGGAGACCATGCCAGGGCGCGAGACGGCGTCGCTCCTGGCAGCCGTAGAAGGTCGCCTTGCTCTCCGCGTTTCCAGACGCGCGTCACTCCGCTCACAAGCCGGGATGCCAATAGCGACCCATCGGGGGAGAAACGAGTTCTGGATAGTTCATTCGATTCGTTGACTTCAACCAACTCGCGCGAAACGGCATTCAACCAACAGATCTCTCCGTTGTCGCAGGTGACCACGAGAACCTTTCCATCGGGTGAATAAACGACATCGTGAACGGTGCTTGGCAGAGGCGGATACACGACGGTCCCGTGGCGCGACGCGGTTGCCTGCCAGACGCTGATGGTGCCGTCGGCGGCGCCGCTGGCCAGTATCTGTCCGTCGGGCGACCAAGCCACACTCCAGACGCGGTCGGTGTGACCAAGGATCGTTCGCCTCTGCCCCAGGTTGTTCAAATCCCACAGTTGAATCACTCCCCGTTTGTCGGCCGAGGCCAGGGTGTCGACTGTGGGTGAAAACGCCAGGGATTGAATCCTGGCCGTATGGCCTCCATCGAGTTCGCCAATCGGTCGCGGGCCGTCAGTGGTCGCCTCCCACAAATGGACCACGTTCTGTCGGCCCGCCCCCGCGATCCAATCGCGGTGAGGCGAATGTGCAAGGGCCAACATAATCTCTGAGGACGATTTTGTGTTTGGCAGGCCGCCCAGCGGCTCCCACGAGCCGGTTCGCCAGCAGAAAACTGTGCCGTCCCCGTCGCCCGCGACCAGCAGGTCGCCGCGACGCGTGAAGTCGATCGAAGAGACATACCAATTGGCGGCTTTGAGCGTGGCGATCGATTCGCCCGTCGAGGCGTCCCAGACGCGAACGGTTTTGTCGCGGCTGCCACTGGCGAGCCATTTGCCCTCCGGATCATAGGCCAGGCACATCACCTGATTGGTGTGTCCCGAGAGCATGCCACGAAGTCGGCCGCTGGGAATGCTCCACAACCGGACATTCTTGTCGCTGGCCGATGCGAGCACCTCGCCGTTGGGGGCAAACACCACTCGGGTGACTTCGCCGGAGCGCCCCGTGAATGTCTCCAGCGGCTTTCCCGTTGCCAGGTCCCACAGTCGGACGGTGCCGTCCTTGCCCCCGGACGCCCACGTGTGTCCGTCCGGCGAGCAGGCCACGGAGAAAACGTCTCCCTTGTGGGCCGCGACGCTCAGGTGCTGTTGATGACAGACCCCCTTGAGGTAGTGCCATGAAAACTCGCGGAGATCCTCTGACGAGTCGACGGGCCTTTGCTGGTCGAGGATCTCCAGAACCTGGACCACGTGATTGTTTTTCCAGGCTTCGTGTGCGCGGCGCATGTCGGCGGCGTACAACAATCGCCGGCTGCGCCGCGCGGATTCCACGGCGGCTTCACGTTGCCAGGTAGCTTCCGTTAATGCGCTCTGCAGTCGGGCGCTATAGACAATCGTGCCGGCGAACATGGTGACCAGCGCGGCGGACAAGACGGCCGTCAGTGCCGCGACCGCCGGGCGCCGGCGCGCCCATTTCCAAGCGCGCGCGGCCGTTCCTACCGGCCTGGCCAGCGTGGGCTCGCCGGACAGGTAGCGGCGCAGATCGGCTTCCAACGCGGCCGCCGTGTCGTATCGTCGTTCGGGAGCCTTTTCAAGGCACTTCAGGCAAATGGCCTGCAGGTCGGACGAAACCTCGGGCCACAACCTTCGCGGTGGCACCGGTTCTTCGAGCAGCACGCGACGGAGCGTGTCGCTGTCGGTCGCGCCGCAATGAGGCGGCGCGCCGGTGAGCAATTCATACAAGATGACTCCCAGAGCATAGACGTCTGTTTGGACGCCAATATCGTGAACGCGCCCTTCGGCTTGCTCGGGAGCCATGTACCGCGGCGTTCCCAGCACGGTGCCCGTGCGCGTCTCATCGCCCTCTCTCTCCAGCAACTTGGCCAGGCCGAAGTCACTGATCTTGAGGACGAATGCAGACAGATCGACGGCTGCCTCTTCTTCCCTCTCCCCTCGTGGGAGAGGGCCAGGGTGAGGGGGCGAGCCTGCGAGTTGCTGTCCGTCTCCCTCATGCCTCAGGCCTCGAGCCTCAAGCCTCGCAAGCAGGACGTTGCCCGGTTTCAAGTCGCGGTGTAGGACTCCCCGTGCGTGGGCATGGTGCACGGCGGACGCCAGGTCGGCGATGGCCGCGGCCGCCTCGCGTGGCGCAACGTTCGTTTTGCGGGTTGCCAGCCAAGCGGCCAGGCTGGGACCGGCACAATACTCGGCCGCGATGTAACAGATCGGCCCGACCTCGCCCACTTCATAGACGCCGATGATGTGCCTATGGCTCAAACGTGCCGCCGCTTCAGCCTCGCGCAAGAACCGATGTCGCAGCTCACGCGATACGAGCCCCTCGGGCCGCGGCACTTTGAGTGCCACGCGGCGGCCCAGCTTCGGGTCGACAGCCAGCAACACGATGCCAGCCCCACCTTGTCCCAACTCGCGCTCGATCTGAAACCGGCCGATCGTCTGCGGTTGGCACGCGCTCGATTCGGCTCGGCCGGACGCAGGCTCGGAATCAGGCACGGTATCGTCTGGGGGCGGGCAGGTCGGCCCCCACAGTGCGTGCAAGCGTTCGAGGCAGTCTTGCGCATCGCGCAGCCGATCGGCCAGCGGCCCCGGCAGTTCGATCTCGAATCCCGCGCGGCGCCCATCAATCAGCGCTTCATGGCACTCGGCAAGGAGTGCTTCGAACTGCCTCTGTTCTTGCCGTCGGTCGGTAGACATTGCCATTCAGCGCTCGATTGGCGCCGTCAATTCACGTCGCAGCCGTTCAACCGCGCGCGACCACAAGCGCCGCGCCCGCTCTTCGCTGATCGACATCCGCGCGCCGATCTCGGCGAACGTACACAGATCTCGATTGCGCAGCTCGATCACCCGCTGATAAGGCGCGCTCAACCGGGCAATGGCTTGCCTGACGCGCGCACCTTCTTCGCTTGCGGCAACCTGCTTGCTGGGGGTCTCGGTGTTTGCCGGCAGCCAACTGCCGCTGGCGCGCGAGCCTTCCTTGTGGCCGAACGGGATCTCGCGCGAAACGTCGCGCTTGGCGGTTGTCAGGTAGTCGCGATTGGACCGAGCGATTTCGTTGAGCAAGATGCGCCGCAGCCAGGCCAGCAGGTCGCCCTCGGTGCGGCCGCGGAAGTCCTCGAAGCCGCGCTGGGCGTGCATCAAGGATTGCTGCACCAGGTCCGACCCGCCCAGCTTCGCATGCAACCGCTGGTCGAGCTGCTCGTTGGCAATCGCCAACAGGTAGCCCCGGCACTGACCGAACAGTTGACCAAGAGCGCTGGTGGAGCCAGCGCGCGCCTGAGCGATCAGCGTGTTATACGACGGTTGTGGCTTGCCCACCGGCGGGTCCATGTTTCCTCGCTGCACGAGACAAGTCCGCGGCCCGCGATTCTGGAATCAAGCGCGAGCCGAGTCTGATTTTGGCCGCCGCTCGAATAAAAGTAAAGAAAATTCTTTCGCCGCGCGTTGCCAGGGGGACGGAATCGCATCCTTGGGAGTGGCGGAGCGTGCGCGACAAGCGGAAAACCGAAAGTACAGAGGACTTTCCTAGCCTGTCGCGATGGCGGCGAAATCGCATCGCTTGACGGGATGCGGCGCAATGGCTGATGCCGCTTTCACTAAAGGCTAAGACACAACAATCGACCTCGGTACCCCATCGGGAGGCCCTATGGCCCAGCCTGTGCGCAAGGAAAACAGACCCCGACTTTCTCGGCTTGGTCGGCGGGGCCGTTTTGAACACTTGGAGCCGCGAATCGTGCTGGATGGAGTGGGCTTTCCAGGCAACGCTCACGCTCCGGACTTAGACCTATCGGCGGTGCCAGCTCAGATTGTCCGTGTAGGCGACTCTTTGAACCTCAACCTGCTGTCGTCGGGGGCCACGGTTATTGACCGAGGCGCGGATGGGGAACCCACCGGGAACACGGTTCGGTTCCAGCTCGATCCCGATATCGGCACCGACACCCCAACTGGCGCCTCGATCACGCCGGCCGGTGCTTTCAATTGGACTCCCACTGCGAATCAATTGGGAGAGTTCGAAATCATCGTCATCGCAGTCGATGGCGGCACCCCTCGCCTGGCCGACGCCGAGACGTTTCGGGTAAGGGTAGTTGCGGAGATCAATCAAGCTCCGATCGTCGACCTCAACGGCCCGAACGAGGGCATCAACTCCACAGCGACCTTCACGGAAGACGCCGGGCCAACGAGCGTTGCCGCAGGTGTCTCGCTTAGCGATCCCGATAACGACCAACTCGCTTCAGCGTCAATCACGCTCGCTCAAGCACAGCCAACCGAAGTTCTAGCCGTCGACACGACTGGCACGGGGATCACGGCAAGCTACAACTCGAGCACGGGCGTGCTGAGTATGGTGAGCAGCGGTATCGCGGGTAGCGACAGCGTCGAACATTACCAGCAGGTGATCCGCAGCTTGGCCTACAACAATACGTCGCAAGACCCAGGAATTGGACCGCGCACGGTGACCGTCACGGTCAACGATGGCGCACTCAATAGCGCGCCAGCGACGATTTCGATTGCTATCATACCCGCCAATGATGCGCCGAATCTCGCGGCAATCACCGACCTCCAGGTTGACTTCGGCCAGGATATCGCGTTGACGGTCACGGCGACGGACCCCGAAGCTGGCGACATGTTAACCTTCGTCCTGGACCGCGACAACTCGCCGGCCTCGGCCACAATCGAGAAGATCGATAACCACACGGCGATCATTCACTGGACTGGCACTCTTGCAGAAGCGGCAAGCTTAGTTTCATTTCGTGTGCTAGTGACCGACGATGGAATTCTGCCGCGAGGCGACAGCGAATCGTTTCAGGTAACTCTCGTCGTAGAATCACCATTTGTAGATTTGAACGGTGCCAACCAGGAAGGCATCGACTTTGCGGCCACGTTTACGGAAGACGGTGCTCCAGTTGCGATTGGCGAATTTGATTTGCAGATCGCCGGCGCCATCAGTGAGACTCTGGTGGCGGGCCGGGTCACGCTTACCAATCCGATCGATGGCAATAGCGAGTTGTTGTCGGTCACCACTGCAGGGACTGCCATCGCGGCCAGCTACAACTCGGCAACCGGCGTCCTCTCGCTCTCAGGCAACGACAGTGTGCTCCATTACCAGGAGGTGATCTCAACCGCACGCTACAGCAACACGTCCCAGAACCCCAGCTCAGAACCTCGCACGGTGACCGTGGTGCTCGAT
This sequence comes from uncultured Planctomycetaceae bacterium, assembly GCA_964622155.1. Classification (GTDB taxonomy): domain Bacteria; phylum Planctomycetota; class Planctomycetia; order Pirellulales; family PALSA-1355; genus CAZUPX01. The sequence goes on from CAZUPX010001115.1 coordinate 7,009, forward strand.
GACGGCATCATTACTATCGCTACGCGACTTGCCATCACAGCCATCTCGCGCATCACCATCGTGTCCGTCAACGATGGCCCTGACCTCGTGCTTCCAGCCATCTACAACGACAATGTTCCTGTAGATGCCAGCGTCGGACAAGCGATCGAGTTCACCGCTGAAGTCATCGACCCCGATTCACAAGCGGCTGAATCAGAATTGGTATTCGTGCTCGATCTGGAGAATAGTGGCATCCCTGCGGGCGATAGTGATCCGGAAATCTCCAATCCCGCTGGCGTCTTCCACTGGGTGCCTTCCCTCGCGGGACTCTACGAAATCACCGTGCTTGCAATTGACGACGGCGGGCTGAGTGACAGCCAGACATTCACCTTGCTGGTATTGGCCCCAGGCACGGCGGCATTGTCGAGCGATGGTACACTTCGATTCGAGGGGAGCGCGGCGGATGATAACACTGTATTCACCACCGACGGTACCCTTGTGACCGTACAAAGCGTTTCGGAAGGCGTCGAGTACATGGAGTCATTCGCCACGTCCGGAGTTCGCCGAATCACTTACCAGGGCAAGGCCGGTGACGACCAAGTCT
>CAZUPX010001116.1:0-2216 GCA_964622155.1 uncultured Planctomycetaceae bacterium
CACCGCCAAGCTCGGTGTTTTCGTGGGAAGGAGAGTGAACAGTTCAGCGCCGTCGCGAAACAGCGTCAAGGTCAACGGAAAATCGGAGAAATACACCGCAAATTCGTGCTGAACGAACACCGGCAGGGCGCCGGTGACCGAAAAGGCGTAATGATCAACGTCCGCTGTGGTATGTAGGTTCACTTGATAGCTGCCGTTCGGCGGCGAGGCGGCGGTGGCGTGCGTGTCGTTGACCTCGAACTGGTCGGGATCGAGCGATACAGCGGCAGCCACGAACTTCATGTGGTAGTGGTTCAGATCGGTTCCGGACACGAGATAGGTGTAGGCGCCCGGCCCCATCAGTTCTTGGCGGTAGGTCCTTCCGTTGGGCAGCTGCATAATCGTCTGCTGGCTCGACGGAGCGCCCGTACCCACGAGGTTGAACTTGACGTCCCCCAGTCCGGCCATGAAGCGAAGCGTCACGTCCACGAGGTAATAATCGTCGAGTGTAAAGCGGAAGAAGTCGAAGTCGGGGCCGATCGTCATTTCGTCGTAATCCCCGTTGGCGACCATCTTTGCCTGAGTTTGATTGTCGTTCGGCTCGAAGCCATCCACCGGCAACTGGTTGCCGGCTGCCTTCTTGACTGCGGCCAGGGCGTTGACGTAGCGCGGCACCCGCGAGTCCGTCGAGTCCGTCCAAGCGGTGGTCTTCAGGATACTGTCCACTTGGGCTGCGGTGAGGCTGGGATCAAGCGCTTTGAGCATCGCCACGACTCCCGCCACGAAGGGAGCCGACGCGCTGGTGCCGCCGGCGCTAGCTAACGCCGTTGTTGTGGTTCCGTTGGGCATGGACGGAATGTTGGTCGGTGCGAAGATGTCGACGCCGGAGCCGTAGTTCGAGTAGGAAATGCGCGTATTGCCTCCGTCGTTGAGCGCCCCGACGCAGATGACATGAGCCCCCAGAACTGTGCAGGGATAGACATCGTTGTCGCCAACGTTCTCATTGTTGTTGCCCGCCGAAGCCACAAATGCGATTACACTGCTGAGCTCGGCGATGAGAATTGCCTGACCCGCCGTACCGGGCCAGGCGACGCAATCTGCTCCACATGAGCCGCCGAAGCTCATCGAAACAACATCTGCTCCCCAGGCCTCGGCCGTGCGCACGGCTCGTCGTACCTGGGAACGCGTGCGAATGTCCGCCTTGAACAGGAACGGCTCCGCCACCGTACCGCCCGTTCCGGCTGCACCGTAGCGGTTGTTGATCATGCCTACCGCCGAGCTGGCACTCTGATTGCCGTGCCAGGGGCAGGGCGAGCCGCCGCTACACTTTGCCGGGTTTGAACCACCCGCAAAGTAGTCATCGCCGTCGAAATCGTACTGGAAAGGTGCGTAGGTAAAGGGGAGATCGGATACTCCCGTCGGATCGCCGGACATGGGGAAGCCGGCGCTGTCCAACCAGAAGCCGCCGTCGATAATGGCGACGTTAACCCGGCGCTGGATCCCATGGGCGACCAGGAACTGCCATGCGTTTGTCACTCCAGACTTGCTGCCTTGCATGGTGCTTGAGAAATGCAAGGCCGGCCACTGGATGGCGTCCTGGTAGGTGATGCCGATGGGATCCTCCTCGGTCGACCAAAGAATGTCATTGTGCGGCTCCATGACGAAGTTCGGAGCAATATCCAGTCCGTTGCGAAGCTCGTGCATCATGAGCGCGAGCAACCGGGCGGCGTCCTCGGAGGAAATCGTGCGCGATCCTTCGAACCCGGACGCCTCGGCGTCATCTTCAAATGAAGACAGGTCAAAGTCGGAAGGGTCCAGCCGGATCGTGTATTGCTGCGCCCGCCGCTGTTCCATGGTCAGGTTACGACCCAAGGCCACCGGCGCCGCGGGGATCTCGTCGGTTTCCAGGATGTCGCCGCCGTATCGGTTGAGAAACTCGTTGAGCTCAGAGTCGTTTTGCGGAGCGAGGATCACTTCGTTTGCAATAAAGAGCGTGATCTGGCCGTCTTCGTCGCGTATCGCCGCGAGCGGACGGGAACCCTTGGAGGTATCCAGCGCGGTGTCCTGCCCTTCCATAATGACCGGGTCGACGGCATAGCTGAACGGTTCGCCCGGCGGCTGCATTCCCTGCGGTCGGCAGGACGTCATTGCCAGAACAACACCAATTCCACAAACTTGAATGCACAATGTTCGCATCGCGTTTCTCCTTCTGATCCGACATTTCCCATTTGGCCCTT
>CAZUPX010001117.1:0-8704 GCA_964622155.1 uncultured Planctomycetaceae bacterium
CCAGGACCTCGCGCATGCCGAAGCCGCGCACCAATTCGACCAGCGCCCGGCCGATGCCCCCCAAGCCGACAATTCCAAGCGTGCGATCGCGCAGCTCGCGTCCCATGTACCCAACCCGCTGGTGCCAGCGGCCTTCGCGCACGAGGCGGTCCTTCGTTTGAACGTGGTGCGTGAGGCCCAGCATCCAGGCGAGTGCGGCTTCGGCCACCGAGCGGTCGACCGCGCCGACCGCCGTGATCAGGGCCACGTCGGCGACCGTGCAGGCCTCGACGTCGACTGAGTCGTATCCCACCCCAAAGCGGCCAATGGCCAGCAGGTTCTCGCTGTGTGAGACGCTTTGGGCCGTGACGCGCGGCGACAGGACGATGACGGCCTGGGCGTCGCCAATCTGTGAGGGGGCGATCTCGCGCAGGTTCTGGCGAAAGGCCGAGTAGCGAACGCCCGGCTGAGCCTCGAGCACTTTCAGGCCGAACTCGCGGTACAGGGGCGTGCCGTCCGGGTGGTGAAAGTCGCCCGTCAAGGCGACGTGAAACTGCTTGTCCGCTACGGCCATCGATAACCTCGCGGTCGAGAACATGGAACCGAGGAGTGGACCGTCGAGTGTACCGTGCCTGGCGGCGCAAATCTCCTACGTCGTAAACCGGTCATCCGGCACGGTCGCATGCGCCGTTAAAGAGTCAGGTACAAGCCTACGCTTGGTCCATCTTTTTCAAGTTAGCGGCTGACTGGTCATTTATCGGATAGACTGAAATCGAGAAAGCGGTCAACCGTGGTTCGATGGCCCGCGTTGGGTTGGAAATGAAAAAGACGGCCGCTTCCTGGCAATTCCTTCGGTGGTCCGCAGTAGCGATGGGTAGCTACTGCCCACTTGTTGTCGGACGTGAGGCTAACACGGACCTTCTGCCAACACGGACCAGCAAAAAGCGATTGGATCTCATGCAAGCGCGTCATCCCCCTCGACACACCCCGAGTCCAAATGACCGTTCCTCCGGGCTTGCACAAAGACGCAATGGCACGAATCACCAGCCCTCTTTCATGAATGGGTACATGCCCCCAAACACCGCACAGAAGAATGATATCGGAAGGCGCAATGCCGTTGTAGGTCTCACAAACTGTAGCGTCTGCGTTGATAAAACTTACGGAATCCTGCAGCCCGGCGATTGTCGTTTGGCGGACGCCACCAGCAACGGACTGGCGATTCAGTTCGACCAGCCATGCGACAACATCTTTTCGGCGTTGGTGCGACCCAAGCACACCGATGACGTCGCGGCCGTCCCCGGCACACATACTAATGACGCGCACCGAACCATGTGGGGCGATATCGAGACACTCGGCAAGATGCCGCTGAACTGCCAACAGACGCAGTTGATAGGTTTCCTGCTGATAAGCCGTCTCAGGCCAGCCGCTCCATACGCCTGAGCCCAATCGGCGCAGCCAATGTCGCAATTTCATCTTATCGACCGCCCTTTCCTCTTCGAGCGCAGGAGCATTTCGGCATCGTCGACCGCGTCGCTCGAGTCTCGTCGATCTCTAAGATCGTCGGCCGATGTCGTGCAGATGGTCTGCGCTCGTTCCGGCATTCCGGCAAGGGCTTGTACGGAGGCGTGTGCCCGAACCCGAGAATTCAGTTAGGAGCGCGAACGGGGTAAGCATGGCAAGCCGGCGGATCATTCTGTCATTCCCTCGGTAAGATTGCCTACGAACTTTATCGACACCCAGGGGCCTCTGCGCTTGCTCATCCAGACGTTGCGGCAGGGCTCAATTCCGCGCATGAAAAGAGCCTGCGCGACCCAGGATCGGATTGGGTCGCAATGTCACGTTTTCTCGCAATCTTCGCAGCAAAATGCGGTTGTCCCCCCTCTCCGGGCGATCTCGAAACCAACTCGACTCCGCCATACCGCTCCCGGACAATCGGCATAACCGGCACCACCGCCGCGAAGCGAACCGGCCCCGGCGCCGCCGGTGGAACCGGCTGCCGAACCCGCGGCGCAAGAGGTTGCTCCACCCGCCGCGGCTCCGGCCCGCAAGAAGCGCGTACGGCCCAAGAAACCGGCGCGCAAGCCGTCAAGGAAGAAGAAGCCGGCCAAGAAATCGAAACGCGAGCCGGCGGGCAAGCGTCCAGCCGCGACGGCCACAAAGAGCAAACAGAAGAGTCGCCAAAAGGCAGAGCCCAAGAAGAAGGCCGGCAAGAAGAAGTCGGCCACGAAGCGGGCGCGAAAGTAACCCCGCCGGAGCCGACGTCGAAGGCTATCGCGCCTGGGCCGAGCAAGTCGGGAAAATCGGCCGCGCGAGCGGCCAGGGATTGTAGCGGTGGGCGAGAGCCCACCGATCTGAGTCCGAGAAATTGCCTCAGAGCCGCGCAAGCGGCGACGGGGGCATCGCCTGCGCCGCTGCGCGGCTGATTCGCTATTGCGGCCTCAAGCCGGCGGGCTCTCGCCCACCACTAAACTCCCTGGCCCCTTTGGGGCCTACACCGACACCGCCCAGAGAGTCTAGTGGAAGTGTGGAACAACGAGGACTGCGCCCCTGGTTATTGCGGCTATGGCCTTCGGCCCACAGAAAAACACTCCTCGATAGAAACTACATAATCCTGAATCGAGGGAGAGGGAAGTTAAGTGCGGACCAGCGCCTGCTCAAATTCGGCGACAAAAAACCGCTGGCCCTTCTTGACGATGCGGTGGCCTTCAGCTTCGAGGCGAGTTTTCAGGTTGGCGATGCCGCCGGGATACTTGGCGTTCAGCTCGCCATCGGACTTGAGCGTCCGCCAATAGGGCGTGACGCGCTTGAGCCCGCTGTCGCTGGCCTCCTGGGCGGCATGGGCCGCGATCCAGGCAAAGATGCCCGTGGTGATCGGGCAGGCGATCGTCACGCGGTGCTTCTTGGCCAGTGCGGTGCGAATCTCGTTGATCGTCACGAGCTTGCCCTTAGTCACCTTGCGCATGACCGCGTCGACTTCACGCGGCGCGGGAACAACCATCGTGCCCTGCCCCCACTTCGTCGTCATTTTTCCCATCACCCGGCCGATTTTCGGCAGCCCCTTGTCGTCGTCGAGTTTCTCCTGCCACGATTTTCTTCGAGCCACGTGAACACCTGCGAGCGTCTTTGGCAGAGTTGGGAAAGGGCGGAATTGGTTCTTTTCGAACAGCGCGAGCAGTATATTACAAGCCGCGCCGCATTGCGAAGGCGTCGCTTCCGCAGTTCGTGCGGCCTTCCGATCTGTCTTTCCTTGGAGTGCAAGATGGGCTTGATCGTCACGACGATTCGATGGACGTGTCTCGCGGCGCTTTGGACTGCGACGGTATCGGTTGCCGGTGAGCCCCCGCCGGAACTGGCCCGCTGGCTCGGACCGCAGGAATGGCAACGGGATACGGACGGGCCGATCGTCTCGCTGGGCAAACCGAGCGAGTTCGACGACATGCACATTTTTGCGCCAACTGTCGTGCTGGAGGATGGACGGTACTCGATGTGGTATTGCGGCTCGCGCGATACCCGCGAAAAGCGAGTGTTTCGGCTCGGTCTGGCCACGAGCAGCGATGGCAAACAATTCGAGAAGTTCGCCGAGAATCCCCTGTTTCGATTCAGCGACGACGTCCACTCGGTCCTGACGCCAGCATTGTTGCGCTCGGGCGATGGCACGGTCGTGCGCGAGGACGGCAAGCTGCGGATGTGGTTCAGCTCGACGGCGTTTGGCAAGACCAACCTGCACAGGCTGCACGAGGCCCGCAGTGCCGACGGCATTCATTGGACCGAGCCTTCGACGGCCCTGCTGAACAACGTGTATTGCCCGACGGTGCTCAAGACGTCGCGCGGCTATGAAATGTGGTACAGCGACGTCGGTAAGCGCCCGTGGGTGATTCGTCATGCCCTGAGCACCGACGGCACGGACTGGAAGGTCAGCGAGCCGGTTGTGCTGCAGTTAAGTCAGCCGTGGGAAGCCGAGATTGTGGTGTATCCGTCGGTGCTCCACGTCGACGGCGCGTACTTGATGTGGTACGGCAGCTACTATTCGGCGGTGCGCCGGCAGACGACGGCCGTCGGATTTGCCGCCAGCATAGACGGATTGCGATGGCACAAGCATCCGCAAAATCCCGTGCTGCGCCCCGAGCCGGACCGCCCTTGGGAGTCGAACTACGTCGGCAGCGGTTGCGTGATACGCCTTGCCGACGGCAGTTTTCGATACTGGTACGCCAGCCGCAAGGCACCGCCGTTTGTGAACCTGTACTTTGCGATCAACACCGCCCGCTGGGCCCCCCAGCCGCAAGACGCCCGGCGGCTCCCGTTGCCGCCCGCAAAGGGTGATGTGGGAATCCTCGAGTCGTCGCATGCGAGTCCGAACGGCCGGCGCGAGCTCGACGTGCTCGAAATAGTCGACGCACGCGATGCGATCGTGCGGGCCTGGTACCAGCCGGTTGGCGCATCGAGCGACAAGGCGACAGATTCCGATACGACGTTTGTCGACTTGTGGGTCCGCGGGATCGAGACTCGAGGACTCGCCGCCGGCTCTGCCGTGAAGTTGACGCAGATGTTTTGCGTGACGGGGAACCAATCGTTCGGCACGACCTGCGGGTCGCGCAACCTGCCGCTGCTGCTGCCGATTGACATTGAGGCTGAACGCAAGCCGGCCAGATAGCATTCCAGGTTGTTCGACCGACGAGGTACACAGCGAGACACAGGGATGCCCCGAGTGCCCGCTCAGTCGGCGGCCGATACTGCGGTTGTCGAAGGCCGGCCCGCGCGGCTGCGCGGCTGCTTGCATCCGAAAGCGGTCTAGGAGGCAACTGGCATAGGTGCTAGACTGACTGGACGGCAAGCGGGGAACTTGCCGATCGGCCACAAACGATTCTCTGTTGCAATGCTGCAATTTTCTCGCCAAATCGTCAGAGCGACGTGCTGCTGTTTGCGGCGGCCCGCGGCAGGGCTTCGCTGGCAGGCGACGACCGCTGCCCTATTGTTCCTAGTGTGTTGTTGCGGAGGCGGTCCGCTGTCGGCCAATGTCGGCAATGAGGCCGAAGAGGAAGGGATCGTAACCTTGATGGACCGCGCGCAAGCCGGTCGGCCAAAGGTCCGCCGAATCGTTAAGTCTACCTCCGCCGGTCTCGATCGACCGCGTGTCACGCCGAGGGTCCGTTCTCAATCCTCTGGCGCGACCAGCCCGGTCATCGGGCACCGCCTTGCCAACGGCTTGATGGCCCCTCTTCGGCGATAAGGGCACGTCCTCTCCCTGATGGCTTGCAGCGGCCGTCTGGTCCGCAGGCCCTCCCACGGCGTGTTTCTTGGTAGTCCGTCACAGCGCAGCTAACGCGCTTGCTTGCGCCGCGGGCGGATGACTTGCCAAAACCGATCGGAGAGATTCCATGCAAACGCTAGTGGATGGTGTGCATTACTTTCAGAACGTCGGTTTTCCGGCGGACCGGCAAATGTTCGAGCGGCTGGCCAAGAGCCAGCATCCGGTGGCCTGTTTCATCACTTGCTCCGACTCGCGGATCGATCCGAACCTGATCACCAACGCTCGGCCGGGCCAGTTATTCATCGTGCGAAACGTGGGCAACATCGTCCCCTGCTACGGCACGAGCAACAACGGCGAGTTGGCCGCGGTGGAGTTTGCCGTGGGCACGTTGGGCGTCAAGGATATCATCGTTTGCGGACACACGAATTGCGGGGCGATGAAGGCTCTATTGAAGCCGGCCACCGTGCGCGATGCCCCTTCGGTTCAGCAGTGGCTGCGACACGCTGATGCCGCGGCCGCCATCATTCGAGAGCACTACTCGCAATTGCGCGGTGACGCGCTGCAGACTGCCGCCGCGGAGGAAAACGTCCTGGTGCAACTAGAGCACGTGCGAACGCTGCCGATCGTCGCGGCGCGCGTCACGCAGGGCCAGCTCGATCTCCACGGCTGGATGTACAAGATCGAAACGGGCGAGATCTTCGCCTACGACTCCGACGCGCGGCAGTTCGTCAAGTTCGGCAACGGCCGTTCCCAATCGCCCGCCAAAAAAGACAGAGACGGCCGTTTTGATGGCCGTGCGATGCACAAACGCGCGCAGACGTGAACGCCGTGGGGCGCCGAGCCGGCGACCCCCAAGTTATTCCTCCAATGAAGGAGCAAACGCCATGGATTTGTCAAGATATTCGGCACATGCGAACACGCCCGAAGGGCTCTGGCCGCGGCTGAAGTTCTACTGCTGGCCGATCGACGGCCGCTACGAAGACCTCGCAAAAGGCGCTTGGCCCCTCAATGTATTGCGCGATTTCAGCGCCGGGCTGATCGTCGCCATGATGGCCATTCCCCTGGCCATGGGCTTTGCGATGGCCTCCGGCTTGAAACCGGAACAGGGGATCGTCGGGGGGGCCGTGGCTGGCCTGGTCGGGGCGCTATTCGGGGGCTCGAAATACCAGGTCTACGGGCCCACCGCGGCCTTCATCCCGGTGATCGCCGGCCTCATGGCCGCCTACGCCACTCCGGAGGACCCTTACGCCGGGCACGGGTTCCTTGTCCTGGCCGCCATCATTGCCGGCGTCATCTTAATGCTGATGGGCGTGACCGGGCTGGGCAAGCTGGCCAACTTCGTCCCCCATTCCATCGTGGTGGGCTTCACGGTCGGCATTGCCGCGACCATCGCGCTCAGCCAGATCGGCGAGGTGTTTGGCATCGGCAAGGCGCTGGAGGATGGAGTGAAACAGGCGTTACAGGACCAGCAGGTCGCCATGCCTGGCTACGGTTTCTATGTCAAAGTCCGCGTCATCTGGGAGCACCTGGGGGAGTACGGCGGCGAGGCCCTGCTGCTGGCACTGGTCACCTTCCTGATCACCAAGTATCTACTCAAGGTCTCGATCTATATCCCGTCGCCCCTGATCGCCATCGCCGTCGGCATCTTGCTGTCACGCACGCTGTCAGACGGTCATGAGTTGACGCTCATCAAGACCAAGTTCGGCCAGATCCCCACAGACTTCTTCGTGTTCACGCTGCCCGTGCTCCCTGACTGGAACCTCGGCGTGCTCAAGGATCTCGCCTACTTTGTGGCGGCCATCGTCTTCGTGTCGGGCGTCGAGAGCCTGCTCTGCTCGCGCATGGCCGACCGGCTGGCCGACAACCGCGGCCTCCCCTTCAACCCGAACAAGGAATTCTGGGGCCAAGGCCTGGTGCAAATCATTGTGCCGCTGCTGAACGGCTTCCCGCACACGGGCGCCCTAGCCCGCACGGCGACGAATATCAAGGTCGGGGCTGTCACACCGCTCGCCGGTATCTTCAAGTGCTTCTTAAAGCTGGCCCTGGCCTTCTACCTGGCGAGCTACCTGGAATTGGTGCCGATGGCGTGCATCGGCGGCATCCTGATGTGGGTCGCCTTCAACATGGTCAAGCCCGCGGAAATCAAGCAGGTGTTCGCCCACAACTGGTTCCACGCCGGCCTGATGATCTACACGGCTGTCATGGTGATCGTCACCGATTTCTTGACCGGCGTTCTGTCGGCGACGGTCATTTATGGCGTGCTCTACAAGTTCTTGGACAAGCCAGCGGCCGGCAAGGGCGCGACCAAGAAGTCGCGGCCGGTCACTGAGGCGGCCGAAAGAGACGGCCAGGCGGTCCCGCGTGTACGTCAACTGACGGGCCAGTCTCTGTCCGAAGCCAGGTGAGTCTGCCCGGGCTCCAAGGAGATCCTGATGCACCGTTATCAACATCTCATGGTGGCGTTGGCTCACACCGACGCGGACGCCGGGCTGATCCGCTACGCAGCCATGGTGGCCCAACTGGGCACCGCCAGCGAGGTCCGCTTCGTTCACGTCCTGCCCAGCTCGGCCGCCCACGATCACGACCGCGTGCTGGCCGATCTGCACGCGGAAGTACAGCCCCATTTCACCGGTGTGCCCGCTACCGCCCAGGTGTCCTACGCCGTGCTTACCGGGCCGCTTATGGATGGGCTGCTGGCCTTCGTGGCCGAGGAGCAGGCGGACCTCCTGTTCGTGGGCCACGGGCTCGAAACTCCTGGCCGCAGGACACAGGCCCGGCGGCTGGCCATGAACGCCCCCTGCTCGGTGTGGATCGTGCCGGAAGGCTCCCCGGTCGCGCTCCGCAGTATTCTCGCGCCCATCGACTTTTCCGAACACGCTGGGGACAGCCTGCGCGTAGCCACGTCGATGGCCCGGCTGAGTGGCCAGCCCGAGTGCCTGGCCCTGCACGTCTACTTCAACGAGGCGGCGATCACCTACGAGGAATACGACCAGGTGCTGCGCGGTCAGGAAGAGCAGGCGTATCGGCAATTCATTGCCCCAATCAACTGCCAAGGCGTGAACGTCACCCCGTTGTTCGAGGAGGGTGCCAACGTCGCCCGCGTCATCGGCCGGGTGGCGGAGCGGCAGGGAGCCGACCTGATCGTCATGGCCACTTGCGGCCGCAGTCGCTCGGCGGCCATCCTGCTCGGCAGCGTGACCGAGGAGATGATCAGCAAAACCCATGTACCGCTCCTGGCCGTGAAACACTTCGGCGCCCGGCTCAGCGTGCTCCAAGCGCTGCTGGACCGGCGGTTTCGCCAAAGAGGAGGTCTGCATACTGATTGACGGCATCGCGGTACTGATCGGCGTCGGCCTGTCAATCGCCGCATTGGTGGGCGAGCCAACACAAACGGACATCGAGGCGATGCAGGGCACGTGGACGATCGAGTCGTTCGCGTCCGACGGCCAGGACGTGCCGCAAGAGACAATCCAGAAG
>CAZUPX010001118.1:0-6596 GCA_964622155.1 uncultured Planctomycetaceae bacterium
CCTTCGGACGGTTTTTCAAACTCGCCGCGCTTGATGACCAGCGTGTTGCCCTCGCGGCTGGTCAGATAGATCGCGTTGCCAGCAGCCACGGGCGAGGCGTAGACATTTTCGATGCCCTGGAGGCGCTCGCGATCGATAATCGGCTCGCCCGTTTCGGCGTTCAGGCAGGAGAGGATGCCCTTGTTACTGGCGGTGAAGTACAACAGCTCACCGTCCAGTAGCGGCGAAGGGACATAGGGGGTGCCGGGCTGGCGGCGCTTCCAGGCGATCTTGGCCTCGTTTTTGCGATCGGCCTCGGTCATGTCGCCGATCGAGTTGAGCGGAAACGCATACGCCGCGGTGCCCAAAAAGCCGCTCATGCAGTACACGTTCTTGCCGTCGCTCACCGGGCTGGGAATGGCGCTGGGCGTGAGGCCGGCGCAGGCCCAGATCACTTCGCCCGTCTTGAGGTCGTAGCTCCGCACGCGCTTCAGTCCGCTAACGATGACTTGCGTGCGGCCGCCGTATTCGACCACCAGCGGCGTGGCCCAGTTGGTGGTTTCGTCGCGATCGATTTTCCATTTCGTCTCACCGGTTTTGGCGTCGAGCACCGTGATGTACGAGCCTTCCTGATGGTCCCAATCGAGGATCACCGAGTCGCCGTGCACGACAGGCGAACAGCCCTCGCCAAACGTGAACTGAATTTTCATGCGCCCCAGGTCCTTGCTCCAGAGCGGCTTGCCATCGAGGTCAAGGCAGTACACGCCGCGCGAGCCGAATGAGACGTACAGGCGCTGGCCGTCGGTGGTGGGCGAGGCTGAGGCGAACGAGCCGTCGGGATGGTGCCCCTCGTGCGGAACCTCTTCCTTGGCCATGTGCTGCCACAAGGTCTTGCCCGTGCGACGGTCGATGCACATCACGACGAACTGAAAATAGTTACTCGGCCGCTTGATGCCGTAGCGTTGCGCGGTGCGATCGGGGGTCTTGGCCTTGGCTTCGTCCTCGGCCGCCGGCTCAATGGTGCGGTCGGTGGGAATCGCTGAAATCAGGAATAGCCGGTCGCCCCAGATGATCGGCGTGGCCGTGCTCTCGCCGGGTATCTTGACCTTCCACTTAACGTTCTTGTCTTCGCTCCACTCGATCGGCGGCGTGCCTTGTGTGGCCACGCCGTTAGCGTGCGGCCCGCGCCACTGATGCCAGTTTTGCTCGATGAGTGATGAGTCCACATCGGCGGCAAAGGCCCGTGCCGAAAGCGTGGTCGTCATAAAGGCCAGCGAAAGCCAGGCCAGCGAGGTCGTTTTCATCGGTTGAGTCCCATGTGATTTCGGTAGCGGCGAGCGGCAGTTTTTCACCGCCCAATTCAGGCCTTCAACGTACCATGTCGCTGGGGAGATTCAAACCGAATCCTTTACAGCGCGGAAGTGCGCTCCGTTGATCGAGGCCGCCCATTGCGAATCCGCCCCTTCGCCCGTCTCGCGGCCACCCTCTCCGGCTCGACTGAGCTCGCCGAAGTCCACGAGGGCGGAGGGCAAACTTCTACCTCAGCGACTGCAAAAACGCGATCAGGTCCGCCAGTTCCTGCCGCGTGAGCTGGTTGTCCATGCCCTCGGGCATGATTGAGACGCTGGCCTGCTGCATCGACTCGATCGCCGAGCGGGGTACGCGGACTTCGACGCGCGTGTTGCCCACCAAGTGAATGGCGTCGGCCGTTTCGCGGGCGATGATGCCCGAGACCACCTGGCCGTCTGTCGTCACGACGTTCAACGGCTCGTAACCGCGAGCGAAGCTGGAGCTGGGAAACACGATCGCCTCCAACAAATCGCGCGGCGCGCGGATGGCGCCGATCTTGCTCAACTCGGGGCCGAACTGCCCCCCCTGCCCCTGCACGGCGTGGCACGTGGCGCAGATCGCCTTTTGATTGGCGAAGAACAGATCGCGGCCGCGCTGGATCTCGCCACCAGCCAACACGTCGCTCAACTCGGCCAGCCGAGCCTGCTGCTTCTCCTTGTTAACCGTCAATTGGTCGACCAGCCCGCCGGCCGCCTGGCGTACCGCATCGGGATAACCGGCCAGCGTCGCGGTCAGCGTCTCGGCGTGCAGGCTCTTGAGCCCCGCCGAGTGTCCAAGCGCCGCCACCAGCGCCTGACCCACCTCGGCATCGTGCGATTGCTCGAAGGCGGCCAACAACTTCGGTAACTCGAGTATGCCCGCGTTGGCCACGGCTGCGGCGAGGGATTTGAGTTGTGCGGCATCGAGCCGCGACTTGCCCAATGCGTCCGCCGCGTCCAACCGCACAAGCGGTGTGTTGTCTTCGCGCATGGCCGCGACGAGAAAATCGAACAGGGTCGCGTCGACGCTTGCAAGCCGAGGAGCGACCGCGGCAGCAGCCTGCACACGCACGTCGATCGGCCGGCCAGTGTCGGTCGCCAGGCGAGACAAAGCCGCGTCGAACTCGCTTGCGGCAAAGTCGGGAAACGTTTCAATCCGCCCGCCGAGCGCGTAGAACTCCACCGTCAGGCCCGGCTCGGCGGCCGTGCCGTTGCCGCCGCGTGTCGAATGAAACAGGACTTCCGGCGGCACGATCTGTTTCTCCTGTCCCTCGAACGCCCACGATAGTTTGCAGCCCGCCTCGCCCTCGGCCTGAATAAAATCGAGCCGCAGCTCGTGATCGCCGGCCGCAAGCTTGATTGTGCCCGATTGCTCTCGCATGGCGTGCAAGCCGGAGTTGTCGACCACTCGACGTGCGTCGATGAACAGTTGAGAGCCGTCGTCCGACTCGGTGGCAAAGGTATACGTCGCGTCCCGTGGACAGCGGATGACACCTGACCACCGGGCGCAGAAATTCTCCGACAATTTCGTGCCGGCGAAGCGGTGCCTGGTTTCGGGGAAGTTAATCTGCGCATCGACGCGTGCGACCAGCGGCCGCTTGTCGAGCGGCAACGCGCGCAGCGTGGCCACGGCCTGCCGCACCACGGCCTCGTCGCCATCGTCCAGCGCACGTTGCAAGGGCTCGCTCCACGCGCTGGGTACTTTTCCCAGGGGCGCCTGGGCGATCACTTCCAGCAGCAACTGCTGGGTAGCGGCCGGCGCGCCGCCATTCGCCAGGGTCTTGCCGATCAGTTCTTGCACCGCCGCGTCATTCACGAATGCCAGCAGTTGCCGCTTGAGCTCGTCGCGGTCGGCGTCGGACATGTCGGTTCGGGCCAGCCAGGTGCGGAAGAAATCGATCATAGACGAGCCCCACTGACCATGATGGGCGATGACCCACAGGGCGGATTGCTGCAATAGCGGCTCGGTGGCCGACAAGAACGGCGTGACCATGCTGGGCGTCAAGTTGCCGCCGTCCATCTGATCGAGTGCCACAAGCGATCCGCGCTTCGTGCCCGAGCTTGCCGTTTCGAGTCCCTTGGCGGTCTGCGCTCGGTCGCCGATGCGAATCAATGCAAAAATCGCGGCGTGTTCGAAGAACCGATCGCTCGGTGCGCTCAAGGCTTCCAATAGCGCTGGCACGCTCGACGACTGACCGATGCGTCCCAGCGCCGTAGCCGCCTCGCGCCGCACCGCCGGTGAGTCAGAAGTCACGAGCGCCATCAACCGCTCGGCCGCCTGGCCGTCGCGGTGCAAGCCCGCCGCTCGGGCGGCGGCCTGCCGCACGCTGGCCTGCGGGTCGCCGAGCGCTTTTCGCACCGCCGATCGGGCATCGTCGTCATCGACGCGGGCAAGCGCCCACACGGCGGCGCACTTCGTCTCGACTAGCGCGCTTGAAGCCAGCACGCCGGCCAGCGCCGGCACAGCGGCCGCGCCCAATCTCGCCAACCGCGCCACCGCGTGATCGCGCACTTCGAACCGCGGGTCGCTCAATAGATTAGCAAGCTCGGCGGCCGAGAACTGCGTCCAATGAATCGCCTGCCCGCGAGGATCGTTGACCTTCGTGGTGCCCGTCCTTCGCACGCGGTAGATACCCCCCATGACTTCCGGCTTGGCGATCTGCGAAGTGGGGCAGCCGTTGCGAAACCACGCGCCCGTGTCGACGACCAGCAAGCTGCCATCCGCGTCCTCCAAAACGTCGGTGGGGTGAAAATCGGGATCGCTGGAAACCAGAAAATCTTCATTGCGGCAGGTGTACGTGGCGCCAGTCTGTTCGAGCTTGTGCCGCAAAACCTTGTGCAGATTGAATTGAGCCGAAAACAAGTTGCCGCGAAACCCCTCGCCCAGCGCGTCCGAACGCGAGATCGCCAGGTCCGAGGCCGCCGACACACCCAGGTGTGTCATTGGCGGCAGCAGGTCACCGGTCTTTTTGTGTTCGTTGAGCACGCGGTCGCGCACCGGATACTCGCCGCCGTCGACACAATGAATCAGGGCGTCGCGAAGTCCGGCCCCCATCGAGTTGGGGGCCAGGAACGTGCCGCTGGCGAACATATCGCCCTCGGGCGTGAACGCCACGCCCACGGCATTGCCTTGCGACCCGCAGACCACTTCCAGTTCCGAGCCGTCGGGCCGGCAGCGAAGGATCAAGGGGGCGGTCCCTTTGTGAATCAGCGGTCCATCCGGCCGGCGGATCGCGTGCGGAAATCGCCCTGCGCACCAGTAGATGCGGCCGTCGGGCCCCAGGCTGCCGCCGTGCATGTCGTCGGCCACGCCCGTGTTGGCAAATCCGGTGACCAGCTCCTCGCGCGTGTCAGCCACGCCGTCACCGTCGGTATCGGTAAGCTTCCAGAAGCTGGGGGGGGACGAGCAATACACCGAGCCGTCGTGCCACACGATGCCTTGGGGAAACATCATCTTGTCGGCGAACACAGAGCTGGTGTCGAAGCGTCCGTCGCCGTCGGCATCTTCCAGCATGCGGATCACGTGCGGCGGATTCTTGGCCAGCTCCGGCCCGCGATGATTCACGCCGGCCGAATCGCACACATACATCCGGCCGCGATCATCGAAACTTACCAGCATCGGCCGCTCGACCAGCGGCGCCCCGGCGGCCAACTCGACTGTGAAACCCAACGGGACCGTGATGGCGTCGATGCCCGTGCGCTCGACGGCGCCGGCGATCAACGCCACATTGAATGCCCATGCGAACATGACCAATCGGCGATTAAGAATTCCCGTGTGCATTGAAGTCCTCGACGGACGAATTGTTTGAGGCCAACAGACTGCGATTGTACTCGGCCGCGCCTTTCGATACTAACCCGACGCGCAAGCGAGGGATTCCTGCAAAGCGATCAGAAGAATCCCTCGCTTGCGCGTCGGGTTGGTATGTCTGGGCGATCACCATGCCTAGAGATCACCTTGCCTAGAACAATCGCCCGATCGGCCGTCCCTCAGTGATCGTCATCGGCCGGCCCAACGGGTCGACCATCAGCGTGCGGGATTCGAGGCCCAGAGCGTGATAGATCGAGGCCACGACGTCGGGCGGGCCGACGGGCAGTTCGGCCGGGAACGCGCAGATCCGGTCTGACGCGCCCACCAGGTTGCCGCCGCGCACCCCTCCGCCGGCAAACAGCACGCTGGACGAGTGTCCCCAGTGGTCGCGGCCACTTTGCGGGTTGACGCGCGGCGTGCGGCCAAACTCGCCCATCGTCACCACCAGCGTCTCGTCCAAGAGGCCGCGCTGTTTGAGATCGCCAACCAATGCCGACAACCCTTCGTCCAACAGCGGCAGCAATTCGTCTTTGAGGGCCTCGAAGTTCTTCTGGTGTGTGTCCCAGCCATCGCACTTGGTCATGTAGTTGAAATGCACGCCGACGAATGACACTCCATGCTCCACCAGCCGCCGAGCCAGCAGCAGGCTCTGACCGAAGCGATGCTTGCCGTATCGCTCGCGCACGCCCGCGGGCTCTTGCTCGAGCGAGAACATCCCGCCGGCCGCCGCCGAGCCAACCAGCCCGGCCGCCGAATCGCGCAGCGCCCGATAGTCGGCCGACGCCAGGGCGCGCGGCGCTCGACCGTCGAGCACGGCCAACAGCGACCGCCGGTCGGCAAAGCGCTCGGCACTCAGTCCCTCGGGCAGCTTGAATCCGCCGGGCTGCTCACGTGGGTCATCGTTCACGGGCAGTGGATCGTACGCCGCGCCCAACAGCCCCGCGCGACCTCCGCCCGAAACCGGCATGGCCGCCATCCGCACGCGTACCTCGGGGATCGCCACGTAACCTGGTACGTCTGCCCGGTCGTGCTTGAATTTCGCCATCACGGAGCCCATGTGCGGATCGTCGTTGCGCGACGGCGGCAGCACCGTGTTGGCTCCCAGCGGCACGCGCGACTCGCGGCCGGTGAGCGTGTGATAGATCATGAAGGGGTGGTCGTTATTGGGAAATGTCACACTCCGCAAGATCGCCAGGTCCTGAGCCTGCACAGCCAGCCGGGGTAAGTGTTCGCAGAAGTGCATGCCGGCCACCGGCGATTGGATTGGCTTGAACGGCCCACGAATTTCCGCAGGCGCCAGTGGCTTCATGTCCCACATGTCGATCTGCGGCGGCCCGCCGAGCAGATAGACCAGGATGCACCTTTTTGCGCGGCCAAATGAGCGAACACCATCGCTGTCGCCCGGTGTAAGCCCGCGTGCCACGCGCGCCGGCACGCCGCCGGCAAACAAAGCCAGGGTGCCGGCCTGCAAGAAGCGTCGC
>CAZUPX010001119.1:0-3735 GCA_964622155.1 uncultured Planctomycetaceae bacterium
GAGTCGTTCGCGTCCGACGGCCAGGACGTGCCGCAAGAGACAATCCAGAAGTGGCGGCGGATTGTCGAGGGGGATCGCGTCACCTGGAAACAGAACGACGACATCATGGTTGAATTGCGAATCAAGTTCGATCCCACAAAAAAACCGATGACGCTCGACAGCACGATTGAGTCGGGCGACGCCAAGGGACAAACGCTGCTGGCGATCTATGAGCTCAACGGCGACGAGCTGCGAGTTTGCTTCACCGCGCCCGACAAACTCCGCCCTACCGAGTTTTCCGCCGCGCAGGGCTCCGGCCAGCTCATATACACGGCTAAGCGCGTCAAACCGTAAGGCCGCGCGGCCATTGCAGGGGCAACTATGTCAGACTCTCGAGAGAAGGTCGCCATCGTCACCGGCAGCACGCAGGGGCTCGGCGAACAGATCGCGCGGCAGTTGATCGCCGAGAGCATGATCGGCGGGCTCGTGATTTGCGGGCGAAACGTCGATAACGGCCAGCGGTTGTCGGCCGAGTTAGGTGAGCGGGGTTGCCGAACGGAGTTCGTTCCCGCCGACCTGGCGCGGGTTGAAGATTGTCGCAGTGTGGTGGATCGTGCGAAGGCGGCGTTTGGTCGTGTCGACTATCTGGTCAATAGCGCCGCCACGACCGATCGCGGCGGCATTCTCGATACAACGGCAGCGCTGTTCGACCGCATGGTCGCAATCAACGTGCGGGCACCGTTCTTTTTGATGCAGGAAGCGCTGCGATTGATGGTCGACAAGAACATCGCCGGCTCGATTGTCAACATCATCAGCATGTCCAGCCACGGTGGCCAACCGTTCCTGACGCCGTATTCGATGTCCAAAGGCGCACTGGTGACGTTGACAAAGAACGTTGCCCAGTCCGTCGTCGGGCATCGCATCCGCGTCAACGGTCTGAATCTCGGCTGGATGGATACACCGGGCGAGCATGCCATTCAAAAGCGGGCGCACGGCGCCGGCGACGACTGGCTAGAAAAAGCCGAACGCTCCCAGCCCGTCGGGCGCCTGATCAAGCCCGACGAAGTTGCGCGGGTGACCGCCTTCGTGCTCTCCGACCGCAGCGGTCTGATGACCGGCTCGATCATCGATTTCGACCAGAACATCATGGGGACGTATGAGTGAGGAGAGGCTATAGGCGGCAGGCCGTAGGCTGCAGGCAGGGCAGGACGAAGACCTCGCGATTCCTTGCGCCTACGGCCTACAGCCTCCGGTCTGCGGCCTTGCCGTTGAGCATCCGATCCAACGAATCGGACGTTTGATGCACGAGCGCTTCGGGAAAGTGCATCCAGGGGTGGAAGTATTCGAAGGTCAGGTAGCCGCGATAACCGGCGCCGTCCAGGGCCTCCATCACCGCGGGCCAGTTGGTTGTTCCGTCCAACAGTGGACGAAACGATTCCAAAGAATAGTCGGTCCCCTTTTTCGAAAACTCCTTGAAGTGCACGTTCTTGATGCGCGAGCCGAGGATTTTGATCCAGTGCTCGGGGAACTGGAACATCATGATATTGCCCGTGTCGAAATGGACGTGCACGCGCGGACTCTTGAAGCTGTCGACGAAATCGGCCATTTCGCCGGGGGTCATCAGGTAGCCGTTGAAAAAAATGTTCTCGATGTTCAGGTTCACCCCCAGCTTCTCGGCCTGGGGCAGTAGCTTGCCGATGGCCTCGCGGGCGCGGCGATCGCAGACATCATTTGCCACCGGCTCGTAATCGGTGCGCCAAGGAATGTGCACCGCGCCCGGTACCACCAACAAGTTGTCGGTGCCCAGGTCGTGCGCGGCCTGGGTCATCTTGGCGGCCAGCTCGAGCGATCGGGCACGTTTTTCCGGGTCGTTGGAAGTCATCGGATAGGGCCAGAACAGGAACGAGCATACGCCGCTGATGGCAATGCCGATCGATTCGGCCATGCGGCGAATGGCGTGAAACTCAGCCGTGCCATGTTTCGGCGACAAGTCGTTGTCCAGGTCGAAGTTCAGCTCAATGCCGTCGAAACCGGCGTCCTTGGCCAGTTGCAGGCACTCTTTCAGCGACATCTGGTCGGGATAAGGGAAGGCCCACAGGTTGATTGACTTCTTCATGTTGTATTTTGGCGCCGCCGCGTCGGCTCGGGGCGCGGCCTGGGCGAGCGTGCCCGCCGCAAGTGCGGTGGCGATCGCCGACCGCCGTGTGCAGCGAATCTCGGCCCATGAATTCTCGTCTTGGATCATACTGGTGCTCCCGAGGCTGTCGGCAAAAAGCGGTGTCTGGCCGATCAGCCGTGCAGTATAGCGCGCCAACCGGCGGGGTGCGAAGCGGGCCAGCCCGCGTGCGCCACAGGCACGGCCAGCGCCGTTCGCCGTTAGTCGCGCAGTGGAGTAAACTGGCCGAGCCAGTAACTTGCAACGATAGGCAGTTCGATTGTCAGCGCATGACACCTTCAAGAATCATTCGAGCCTCGTTTTTCGCCCTGCTGGTTTTGACGGCGGCGGCAGGGCACGGGGCCGCGGCGGCTGACGCACTGCCCTCCTGGAATGACGGGCCGGCGAAGACGGCGATCATCGACTTCGTCGGCCGCGTGACCCAGGACGGTGGGCCGCAATTCGTGCCGATAGGCGAGCGGATCGCCACGTTCGACAACGACGGCACGCTGTGGTGCGAGCAACCGATGTACGTGCAAGCGGCATTTGTATTCGATCGACTGCGGGCGCTCGCGCCGACGCATCCCGATTGGAAGACGAAAGAACCGTTTCGTTCCGTGCTGGCGGGCGACCTCAAGGAAATCATCAAGAGCGGCGAGAAAGGGATCGTTGACCTGGTGATGGCCACACACGCCGGCATGACCCCGGACGAGTTCGAGGCCATTGTCAGCCAGTGGCTGCAAACTGCCCGGCACCCTCGGTTTCACAAACCGTACACGGAGTTGGTCTATCAGCCGATGCTAGAGCTGCTCAGTTACCTGCGCACGAGCGGCTTCAAAACATTCATCGTCTCGGGCGGTGGTATCGAATTCATGCGACCATGGACGGAACGTGCCTATGACATCCCGCCGGAGCAGGTCGTGGGGAGCACGATCAAAACGAAGTTCGAGATGCGCGACGGCAATCCGATCCTGCTGCGGCTGCCCGAGATCGACTTCATCGACGACAAAGCGGGCAAGCCCATCGGCATCAGCAAGTTTATCGGCCGCCGACCGATTGCCGCCTTTGGCAACTCCGACGGCGATCTTGAAATGCTCCAGTGGACGACGGCAGGCAGCGGCGCGCGGTTCGGACTCATCGTACACCATACCGACGCCCAGCGCGAATACGCCTATGACCGCGTGTCGATTGTTGGGCGATTGGACAAGGCGCTCGATCAGGCCGCAAAGCAAGGTTGGACGGTCGTCGACATGCAGAAGGACTGGAAAGTCATCTTTCCGTTTGAGAAATGACCTACAGTCTCAAAACTGCCAGCCAATACCGAAATTGTTGAAGAAATTGGCTGAGTCGTGCGTCAGGCCAAAGCCGAATCGCAGCCCCAGTTCGATGTTGGGGTTCAGCAGCACGTGGCCGCCGAAGCTGACGTAGTGCTGAGAGAAATTATCGGCCTTGCCATCGGTGACGAGGCCGAAGTATTCCGCATGTACGTTCCACCGCTCAGCGATGGGCACCTTGAGTACCGTCGAGGGGGCCCACAGGTTAAAGTAGTCGCGGTTTTCGTAACTCGTGGCGAACCGCATCGCGCTGTCCCACTTCCAGCC
>CAZUPX010001120.1:0-2633 GCA_964622155.1 uncultured Planctomycetaceae bacterium
GGGAAGCGTCGCCGAGATGCTCCAGGACCCCGGACGGGAGATCCACGACGTGATCCGCTACTTCGGCGAGCGCCGGAAGATTTTCAACATCCACTTCCGCAACATCCGCGGCCGTCGCGACGACTTTTGCGAAACCTTTCCCGACGAGGGGGATTTGGACATGCTCGCGGTGGCGCGGACGCTGGCGGAAGTCGACTACCCGTATATGTTGATGCCCGACCACATGCCCTCGCACCCCGACGATTCGGACGGCTCGCAGGCGTTCGCCTTCGGCTACGGGTATATCAAGGGGCTGTTGCAAGCGATCGAGGCTGGGACGGGGTAAGGGGGAGCGCGCCAGCATGCTCAACCACCGCTCACGCGGCGGGTGAGCAAGGCACCCGGCCCGCATACTAACCCGAAGCGTGAGCGAGGGATTCTTCTTCGAGCGAATGAGGTCGGCCGAAATCCCTCGCTTGCCAACGTTATGGAAGTGCCAACGAAGACACTTCATTGATATCCGATTGCAGCGGCAACGCGGCGACCTGCAATAGCCAGGGGCATCGCCCCCTGGGGAAGGGCGGTTGGCGTGAACTTGAAGCCCCAACGGGGCGCTCTGAGAGCGCCCCGTTGGGGCTTCAAAACCGTCTCGTGGGACATAGAGTCCAGGGGCGATGCCCCTGGCTATAACAGGTTGGGCCTTTGGCCCACGAAGACTTGTGGACCTTTTGCCACCACTCGCATGACATTGTTGCGCGTCGGGTTAGTGTGTTGACGGCGTGCGACGAACTGCCGGACACGCTCTCGCTGAAGCCCACATACTAACCCGAAGCGTGAGCGAGGGATTCTTCTTCGAGCGAATGAGGTCGGCCGAAATCCCTCGCTTACGCGTCGGGTTAGTGTTGACGGTCCACTGGATTCGGCGTGAGGCGCTTCGCGTCAACACCTCAGTTAGGCGTACGGCACTTCAATCCCGCGGTCGTGGCGGCTTTGCATCCGATTCCGGGCGGCCGCCCAGGAGTGCCACGGTGATGGCGCCGATGCCTGCGGCGAAGATGACGAACGTTTTGCCGTACGTGATCGCGCCGGCGACCTGGTCGGTACTCTTCTGGAACATCAGCCGCCGGTCGGCCGCGATCGACTTGTAGTGGCCGACGCCGTCGCAGCCGTACCACTGAGTCGACAGGCCGCCGACCAGGACCGTCACCAGCAAAAAGATTCGCGTCGTGCGGCCCCAGACCGCGCCGGTCCGCCGCCCGAGCACGGTTTGTGTCAGCGTGGAAATCTGGCCGCCGATCGCATAGTAGAAGACCAGTGCCACCACGGCGCTAGCCAGCAGGCCGCCAAAATAGAAGACGAGAATCTCGGGCATTTTTGATTCCTAGTGGCAGTGCCACCAACATTATCAGGATTATGCAGTTGCTATCGAGGAGTCTTGTCTGTGGGCCGAAGTTCCAATCTGCAATAGCCAGGGTCGCAGCCCCTGGGATAAGTGGCCAACGTGCGCTTCAAGCCCCAACGGGGCGCTGTTGAGAGCGCCCCGTTGGGGCTTTGAAATGATTCATCGCGAAGGTGTCCAGGGGCGTTGCCCCTGGCTATTGCAGGTCGCCGCGTTGCGGCTACACCGAACAGGAACGAGCCCTTGCTGTCACTTGCATGAGCCTGCATTGTCAACCTCGGACTGCGGCTTCGTCCCGCGCCGCGGCATATGCAAGATCGTGTACGCGGCGAGCAGGGGGAGAAAAATCGTGAGCATGGCAAAGATCAGCGAGTCCAGCATCTGTTTGAACTTGTCGGCCACGTTGAAGAACAGCGCGACCTCGTCGGACTTGCTGGCGACCTCCGCTTTGAACACCACCGCCACTGAGAGCGTCGAAGCCAGAAATCCGACCAGCACCACGCGCATCCAGAACTGTTCGATCGGCGCCGAGTGAAAGATCTCTTTCAAGAACTCGCGCAGCGGCCGGTGCAACAGCCAGAACAGCAGAAGCGGCACGGCGATGCCCAGCGCCAAGCCAAACACATACACCTGCACTTCGAGGTGAAACACCGGAAACATGAGCCCCGCCCGTGACGTTAGAGAAGTCCGCCGCCAAGCAAGTGTCCGGAGTCAGTATAGCGGGTCGGTTTGTTCAAAGCACAACATGAGCTAGCCGGGAGTATGGCAACATCCTATGGCCCTTTTTACGTGATGGATTGCCGTCGGGCCGCGCAGCGGCGCAGGAATCTAGCGGCGGGCGATAGGCCGCCGGTGCGATGCCGCCAAGCCAGTCGAAAGCCGCGCAGCGGCGCGGGCGGCGCCCGTCCTCCTACGCCGCTGCGCGGCTTTGTACAATTACGCGCTGCCTCGGTCCGTGGGCTAGCGCCCACGGCTTTACTCCCACGCCGCTTTCGCGGCCCTCGATCACGGGCACTTGGCGCCTTGCGAGCGCTCGAGTGCACGAATTCCGCAGAGTTGCTTGGAGATGGAAATAGTGGCGCACTCGCTGGCGGCGGGTGGGTTGCAGCGACTGCGTGAGCGCGCACCACGGACAGGGCTTGGGCGCGTGGCGAGCGCGAGCAGTTCTATTTCTGGCGGGAGAGTTATTGCTGGAACTGGCGACGACGGGCGCGGCGGGTGGCTTTGGCGTCGGCACGGTAACGAGTTTCCTCGA